>JAISQS010000552.1 GCA_031274045.1 Planctomycetaceae bacterium
GCGGTTGTGTTTTCGGCGAGCGAAGCAAGACGAAAACAGTGGGGCGGAACACGCATTGGCAAAACCAATCCGCCATACGTTTTGGGCGTTTTGGTTTTGGGCGATAGAAATTCCGGTGCATTTTGGCGATCCAGTTGTCGGCTTGTGCCGACGTTATTCACCAAGAAAGCCCGGCGGTCGGTTGCCCACCTTACGTTTGCCGACACGTTTTGGTGTTCAGTTCAAACTTGTTCGGTTCTATTACGCACAGAGGCGGGCGGGACGCCCGCGTTCCAGTCCGCGCCGCTTCGCGGCGAAATTATGCGGTATAACGAGACCTCGCACCTACAATCACCAACGTTTTTTCCGTACCCGTTGTCGGCTGCGCCGATGGGGGCGTGTTGGTTTTGTTGGTGCGTTAATTGTCTTCGTTGTTGTTTAGCCATGTAAAGCCGTCGTTGCAGATGTAGCCTTTTTGATCTGTTTGCAACCAACCGGCATTTATTGTTTGCGGTGATTTTATGATTAGCTTGCCCGCATCATCAACCTTTATCACAACTCCCGCCATCGAACGCCCCGCCGAACCCTCTTTGTTGTAGATATGAAAATCATCAATCGCACGGCTAATCGGGACATTGACCGCACAAAATAACGCCACCTCCACAACAAAAAATCCTCCAACAGGACGCACCCCAAAACGAGACTCCCACGCATCCAATAAATCAACCGTCAAACAACGAACATCACAAACCACAACATCCGCCCCCGAAAAATCCAACCCAACCATGCCGCCGACCTCACCACCCACCGACAAACACCGCAAAAGTAAACCCGAATCCGCCACCACAAAAGATACCTTTGGCAATTGACCATTTTTGATACGGACAAAATTTGACAGCACAGAATCCGATAACGTTGAATCCGATAACGTTGAATTTGATAACGCTGAATTTGACAACGCCGAATCCGATAACGCTGAATTTGTCATTTGATCAGATACATCAAATAAACAAGACGAACCGGAAAAAATCGTATTCCAAAACGAACCGATGTAACCTACCGCTTGCGAAAAAGAGATCGCTCCGAATATCACGTCGTTCGCGTTAAGACGCATCGCATCAACAAATCCGCTACACGACAACGCAAGATTATCATTCGTCAACAACGTACGGCTTTTGATAAACGTTGTGTGGTTTTCGTTGCGCGGCGATTGGTCGGGCGAATGAGTTTCGCGTGTTGTGTCTGTCGGGTTGGAGTCTATTGAGTCTGGAGTGTTTATTGTGTTGGTTTGGCTGGTCGTGTTGGTTTGGTTTATTGCGTAGTTGTCGTTGAAAATTATTGTCGCGGTGTCGTTGTGTATGTTTTGCCCGCGCAATCTATTCTTGATTTCGATTAGAAATTGCGGGCAAATTATCGCGTTTATTGTTGCGAGAATTTTGCCGGCAACTGATACTTTGTCCAATAAATCTTCGTAGCAAATTACCTCTCCGCCAATTTGACGAATCAATCCTCCGTAACGGCTCGCAATATTCCGACTCGTTATGATGTGCTTAATTTCCGCGTTTTTTATGATATTTTTGATTGTTTGAATATCGGAATCGGGATTTATATTCACGGCAATTTTCTTGTCCAACGTAACGGCGGCATTGATTACAGCGGCATCAATCGAAGCCGGTGTCAATATCCCGACAACCTTGTCCGCCCGCTCATCAAGAACCGACGCTCTCAATATTCGTTTCAATAAAAGCGATATTGCGAGCAGCTTGTTGCCGGAAATTGACAGCCCGTCTGTTTGGGCGAATATGGTTTTGGACTTTCTTTTTTTGCAAGTTTTGATGAAAGCTCTTGCCGGAATCAGCAACTTTCTGTTGTATGTTTCGCGGCTGACATCGGCACTGAGTTCTTTGACGGCAAGTTGTACTTGCAGGGCGTTCTCCGGTTTGCGGATCGGTTTCCCGAATGCGATTACGACGTTGCTTGGAAATTTTGGCAAACTGAATTTTATCTTATCGCCAAATTTGTAACTGAACATACTGCCAAAAAGCCCGTGAATGTAAACAGGCACAACCGGCGAGTTCGGATCACTTTTCAAGATTGAAAGGAAGCCGGATTCAAAATGCCGCATTTGACTGTTTCGCGTAATACCGCCTTCGGGAAAAATTCCAATCACATCGCCGTTTTGCAATCCATCACGTGCCGCCTTAATCGCAACCACCGCTTTTTTGCCCGGCAACAATTTAATCAAACCAGTCGCACGAACAAGCGGCTCAAAACACTTCGGTATCATCGGCTCAAACGCAAGAAACCGAATATTCTTCGGAAACACCGAATATATCAACATACCATCAACCAAACTAATATGATTCGACGCAAGAATATATCCGCCAGACTCCGGCAAATTTTCAAGTCCGATAACTTTTGGACGATAGTAATTGATCAACCACAACCGAAAAACAAAAATCACAAACGACGCCCAAAGATGATAAATCAAAACCACACCAACACCCACCGTAAGAAGACCGGCACTAATCCAAATCAATAAACTTGGATCATAATCCCAAAATTTTGCCCGATTGATGGAGTTGAAAATTTCGCCTCCGAGCATTCCTACGACCAGAAAAACGATCATAGTTGAGAACGACATGAAGTTGTACGCGGCAATCATGCGTCCTCTTTTGTCTGTCGGGCTGTTATGTTGGATGTATGCGGCGAGCGGCACATCATAAAGCCCCGCCCAAAGTCCCGTCAGCAGCATTACGATTGTTGCAAATATATAAGGACTACCGCAAGGATCACCCATCCCCGCACCAATCAACTCCGCATAACGCGGCGTAAATCCCAATACACAAATCGATAACCCCATCCCAAACGCACCTATCGGAACAAGACCAAGCTCTATCCTGCCGCGCGAAAGATAACCACAAATCACCGAACCAACTCCAATACCAATCGATAAAACAGCAATCAAAATTGTGACATATTGTTGTTGCACTTTGAGAAATTCACTGGCGTATTTGTCAATATTATTCTGCGTCAAAGCCGCTAACCCCCAAAAGAACGCACTCGCAAGAGCTATCCAAAATAACTTTCTGTACGAAAAAAGCGACAACAAATCACGCCCCGTCTGAAGGAACGGATTACGCGGAAAAATTGCACAAGAATCAACCGCCTTAAAACGAGGTATAAACAGACTCGAAATAAGACCAAGAAGAGCAACCCCCAACAACACAAACGACGTAATCCAAATTTGCTCACTGCCCGGAATACCTGTCGGCTGAATTTGCTTTAGCCCTTCAATCGTAACCTCACGAAAAGATGATGTCCAAAAAAAGACATAACCGCCAACAAGTTGCCCCGAAATACAAGCAATCATTGTGAGCATTGCCACAAAACCATTCGCGGCAGATAGCTGATTCTCAGGGACAAGATCAGGAATAACTCCATACTTTGACGGACTGAAAAAAGCAGATTGCGAACCGAGCAGAAAGAGAATTGCAAGCAAGAGAGTCACTTTGAGCGGAATACCGGACGAAGCCGCAACAACTCCACCGGCAACTCCCGATTCGTTGACCGCCGGTCCCATTCCAATAATTAGAATTGCCGCGAACAAGAGGATAAATTCAATAATCTTGCACCAAATTATCACCCTTCGCCTGCTAAAACGATCCGTAACATAGCCCGCAATTGATGTCCAAAGAACAAACGGCACAAGCAAAAAAACTCCGCCAAGCAAACGAATCGTATCATTGTCCGCGTAACATTTACCAATCGGTATAAGCAGCCACCGGAAGGCGTTGTCATTAAACGCTACGGTGAATTGAGTGATTATCAGGGCAATAAATCCCTTGTTCCAAAGTGTACGCGGAGACTCTGTATTTGTTTTCGTTTCGGACATTGACAAAAAAATATTGGGGGTAGAATTTGAGAAAATGAAAAATAAAAAAATGGTTTTCAAAGAGACAACCATTACAGATTTCTGTGACTACTGTTTTAAGCTACCTGTGATCGAGTCTCCGTTAATGTTCGCGGGTGTCGTGTTCGTCGGCTCCGACGCGTTGCGTTAATGAATCCGCGACACTCGTCACGATACACTCTTCACGAGGCGGTAACTCTAACAAAATTTTTCCCAAAAACAAGAGATGTACAATTTCAAAACTTTGCAGCCGCCGCTCAAGTGTTGTCGTGTGATCAAGTGTTATAGTGGCGGGATTGACAGAATGATATTTTTTGGAACAATAACGCCCTCAATTTATGGGTGTCATTTGTTTGGTATTTTTATTGTGGGAGATATTGGGATGCCTTTTTCGAATATGACATTGGGTCAACTTTCGCGTTATCTTCATTTGCCGGAGGATCAAGTTCGCAGGTTGGTTGATCGTGGGCTTATACCGAGTCGTCGAGTTGGTGGGGAGTTGTTGATATCGAAGGATGAGGTTCATCGTTGGCTTGAGCGTCGTATTGGTTTATCGGATGATGCGGAGTTGGAGCGTGTTGAGCGTGCGTTGGATGGTTCGGTGCCGGTTGGTGAGTTTGAGGAGTCGGTGTTTGTGTCGCGTTTATTTCCGGAAGGATCAATAATAATGCCGCTGGAAGCCAAAACGCGGGATTCAGCAATCAGATCGATGGTACAAACGGCAATGCAGACGGGGCTGCTTTGGGATGAAACGGCAATGATAACGGCAGTCAAAGAGCGTGAGGAGTTGCATTCGACGGCGTTGGACAATGGTGTTGCGTTTTTGCATCCTCGTAGACCGATGCCGGGTATTTTGGGTGATACGTTTTTATCGCTTGGAGTGTCGCAAAATGGAATCCCGTTTGGCGGTGTTGTTGGCGGTAGTGGGCGGCTCACTGATGTTTTTTTTCTGATTTGTTCAACAAATGACAGAATACATTTAAGAATACTAGCAAGATTAAGCCGAATTTTAGCAACAAACAATTTTCTCTCAAACCTACGTGAAATACATGACGAAAATGAAATAAGAGAATTGATAAAGTTGGCGGAAGATTCGATTGTGGAGTGAGTCAAAATTACAATTCGTGACAAGGCGTATTTGTTGTTGTTTAAAATTTTGTGATTTGTGTAGATTTTGGGGCGATTAGCTCAGTTGGTTAGAGCGTCTGGTTTACACCCAGAAGGTCGGCGGTTCGAGCCCGTCATCGCCCAATGTAGAGAGGTCTTGGTGGTTGCAAAATAATATTTGAAATTTTGAAATGTAGTTATGTCTCGAACGATATGGCATCCGGCTTTTTGTGGGGCGATTCGGCTCGAACTTAACGAGTATCGTGATGATTTGGTATTCGAAGACGA
>JAISQS010000562.1 GCA_031274045.1 Planctomycetaceae bacterium
ACTGCGAATAAAAAACACAATGTAACACCCCCACAAAATCCGAAATAATCAGAAAAATTCACAAGAAGGAAGGAAAAACAAAAGAAGAATATTTCAAACTTCCATTTTTTTGAGAATACAAACCAAACGAAATGTAATTTCTAAGAATTATTTTTAACGCGAAATACACGAAAATACAAAACACGCGAAATTTTCATAAATACGTTTTTTAATAAACACATTTTTTAAAACACTTTCGCGAATTTCGTTTTTTAGCGAGTTTCGCGTTAAAAAAATATTTCGTTATGCTTCGTATATTTTGATTGTTTCATATTCTCAAAAAAGCATCTTAAAAGATGTGTGGTATAACGAGGGCTTGCCTCCGATCCAAAATATTGCAGGAAAACGCACCGATCCGCCAAAACACCTCCGTCGGCGCAGCCGACATTTCGGCGATGTTTGCGGTTGGCGATATTTTGGTGGTGCGGCAGAACGGCGAATGGTTGTACATTCTTTGTGTTTTTTTATCCGTTTATGATGTTTTCGTCTGGGGCGTTTCGGCAGATTCGGAATCCTATTACGCTTGAGATTGCGTCTGGAGAGCTGCTGTTTCGGTATGCGTTTCTTGTTGCTTCTGCGCCGAATTGCCATGCGCCGCCGCGTAGAACTTTTGATGTTCCGTCTGGTGGTCCTTGTGGATTTTCGATTTCGTCTTGGCAAGTTTGGTAATAAAATTCACCGTACCAATCGTAGCACCATTCCATCACGTTGCCGTGCATATCAAAAATGCCCCATGCGTTCGGCTTCTTTTCCCCAACCGGATGCGTTTCCGATGATGAATTGTCAAAATACCACGCGTGGTCGCCGACATCTGTTACTTGATCACCAAAACACCACGGCGTAATGCTGCCCGCTCGGCAAACATATTCCCACTCCGCCTCCGACATCAACCTGAATCCCTCACCATCAAGTATTGTCACATCCGCCGTTTCTATCGCACCATTTGTACGCCGCTTGATCTTTGTCAAATCATAATACGGCGGCAATGACTCCGCCTCACTCATCTTGTTGCAAAATTCTATTGCCGAATACCAACTCACACTGTCAACAGGACAAAGTTCATTGTCCGAAGCTGTACTTGGGTTAAATTCCATTAGCTCAATAAAATCTTTTTGCGTAACCGGATAAACGCCGACAAAAAGATTTTTCGTTATCAAAACGCGGTGTTGCGGATGTTCGTTGTTGCGGAGAAACTCGTCCGAGTCATGCGAACCCATGTAAAATCGTCCGGTCGGAATCCGCCGTAATTTTGAACCGTTTTTTGTAATAACAGTTGTCAACTTCTCTATCTTCTGTTGCAAATTTTTCGCTTCGGGATCATTGGCTTTAAGTTCGAGATAACGTTGCACGCAAGCGAGGAGTTGGCTGTATTGTTTTGTTGAGATGGCGTTACGAATTTCGCGTACAAGCGAATCAACTTCCGTCAAAATTTCACCGGCTTCGTTGTATTGTTTTCGGAAATCGTCGTCGAGGAGTTGTTGTGGGACTTGTTCGAGTATTTGTTGTACTTTATCGTATTTCTGTGCGGTCATGGCGGCGTTTGCTTGCGCGCGGACATTCTCAACATACGAGCGAATATCTTTTCGTTCTTTTTGGATCAGAGCTGTCATGCTTTTTGCCCATTCTCTGAATTGAACAAAATCAGGATGCGTGAGAGTTGACATATATTTCAAGATCGGCAATGTCTTATCATGTCCGTAATTTTCGCGGTATTTTAGGATTTGTTGTTTTTGGTTGTTTAGAGTTGAGAGTAGTTGTTGTTTTAGGGCGGGGAGATCGACGTTGCAAGCTCGGCATTGACGTAACCAAAACGGGTTGAGCGACTGGCAATTCAAACAAGGCTCATACAGATTTCTACCGCATTTACGGCACACGCGATCCGAACTTTTGATGTCCGTGCGGCATTGCGGGCAAAGTGCGCCGCTAATTCCGGCGGAAGTCTGGCTAGAGATTTGACTCGAAGCTGAATCAAAATTAGCCGACGAAACGGAAGCAGACGAGGACAACGATTGCGAAGAAGATGATGTCGGCAATTTCGTTTCCGGTCTGTTTGGCAATGCGGGATTGTGATCGGGAGGAGTTTGTGAAGTTGACATAAGAGTTGTAATTTATGTATTCGGCGTTGTAATTTATGAGTTTCGGTTTGGGCTCAAATAAAATTTTTTTGAGTTGAGGTTGTTAATTCCATACGTTCCACACGGGCGGTAGAGTCTAACAGCAACAGAGCAAAATTCAACACCTGCAATTAACACCCGCAATTGTTGATCAATTCTTTGACGTTTTATTATGCTTGTTCCGTAACCGGAAATCAGACAATATAAAACAATTCTATTGTTGTTTGTCAACAGATTATACAGATTGTATAGATTAGTTTTGATTATTATTGGGGCGTTGTCCTTGTTATACCACACATCTTTTAAGATGCTTTTTTTTTGAGAATACGAAATAAACGAAAAATACGAAACATGACGAAATAATTTTTTTTAACGCGAAACACGCTAAAAAACGAAATTCGCGAAAG
>JAISQS010000568.1 GCA_031274045.1 Planctomycetaceae bacterium
AACATTCGAAAACCAAACTTTATATTGACCCGGTTGAATTGCCTGAGCAGACTTGATGCCGCCGGATTTGTATTTGCCGTTACGAATTGTGCCGGTGTAAATTTTCGTTTCGTTTTGAAAATTTATGGCACCGTGTTCGATGGGTTGTCCGTCATCTTCAAATGTAACATTGCCCGTTACCCAAACATTGTCGCTTGAACAACCGGACAAAACGAGAACGTAAAAAAGCGTAAAAACCAAAGTTAAAAGTTTCATTTATTTGTATTGGGTTAGTAATTTGTGGGCAAATTGATTTTCACCGAAAATCAACTTTGCCTTTTTGAATAATTCTTTGTGGAATAATTCACGGGGTAATATATCAGCAAAATATCCGTTCTTTAACTCAACCTTATTTTTACCTTATTATTTCCAACATTCTATGTTTTCGCGTTATTACATTCCGTTAGGAATGTATCGCTCGGTAGAAAATGAAGCCCCCGCCGAGTCTTCGCATTCCGTAGGAATGCGACCCCGTGACTTGCCCAATGGTGGCATTTGCGTAATTCGGAATACGGAATACGGAATACGGAATTCGTAATTCGGAATTAGGAGCAATATCTTTAATTCCGAATTCCGAATTCCGCATTCATAATTACAAGAAGTGGGAAAATCATTTTTTACCGAGCAATGCAAACCTACGGCTTGCAAAACTAGGATATTACAAAACTAAAAACTCACTACTAAAAACTATTTTATGATAATCAACGAATTTAAGTTACGTTCAAAAAACGCGGCGAGTTGTACCTTGCAGTGGCGAAGTTCTACGGCGACGATGGTGTCGTGGATATTTGTCAACGGTAAACTTGTCTTGGGTCCGTTTATGCCGGGTACGGTTGATCGTTCTTTGACGATTCCGTTTCCGCAAGGCATGACGGGAGTGGTTGAGATTCACGATTTTGACAATATTGAAAGAATTCCCGACGCGGCAATCGAGATATTGCCGCAAATTCAGCCGTTGATTTCGTGGAATACGGTTGACGATGCGGAGCGGTATAATCTGTACTATGACGCTGCATCACAATCGTTGCTCCGTGATTACCCAAATCGGCAAGGCTTGGAACGGCAAGAAGTGAAATGTCCGATTACACTTGACGGAAAACATGGCAAATGGCATTTGTTCCATGTTGAAAGTGTTGACAAATATAACAACGAATCGCCCAATGAGGGTGAACGAATCGTGTTTTGGGCTTATGATTTGCCCGTTGCACCCGATGTTACAGTGCAAAAAAATCAAAACGGATTATACGATTTTATTGTAAGCGAATCGTAGATCAACAACATCAACAACTAACAAACTTAACTCAAAAATGGCTACACCATTACCAGACAAACTAGGACTTTATTACGCGTCCAAAGATTTAACAAACGATGGGGCGGTTGCGACTTCGCGGATTGTCGGCGTTGATTCTACGCCAGCTCAAGTTGCCGTTACAAATATTTCGGAGGAATCCGGTTATTGGAACGGCGCAATGGGATTTTTTACAACCGGAGCAGCGGCGAATTTGCAAACATGCTTTCACGTGCGAAAATGGGACAAAGAGAATAATATTTTAACATTGGCTCAACCGCTACCATCTGCGCCGGTCAGCGGTAACCAATTCAAAATGTTCCTCGGCGGAAAATACCGGTCAAGCACAAAACTACTCGGATTAAAGGTAGGGGGCGTTCAACCGGAATTCGCGACGGTCGCAACAGGGACGATTACCGGCGTAACCATCAAATACATTTCGCCGTATCTTGGTACGGGGACTTTGACGTTACTATACGTGTTCAAAACCACGACTGGCTCGACACGGCAATTGTCAATTCGAATGGGGTCAAATACCTACGGCGAAGCGGTTCTCCCAACTGCAAATGGTGACTATGTTATTTGGGCAAATGATGGTTCGGGATTTATCATTGTCAATATCGTTTACGCCAGCTTGCCCGCCGCCAATGCCACTGATAAATCGCAAACGTTTACTTTAAGTCAACCGAAGGGTAGTTTTGTACCGAGTTTTGAGGGGTACGAAACGAACACGGGTAAAGTATATGACCGTTATCATTTATTGGTTGCGCGTAATGATTCGGCTTCGACTGCTGATGTAATGTCTGCGTTGTCGGTCTGGTTGGACAAACCTGCCGGAATCAATACCACTTTGTCGGCGGTTTTGAGTTCAACAGGTACGACAGCGACTATTGTTGCGGCGACAAACTGGCCCTCACGCGGATTCTGGATTACCAACGGTTCACAGTTTCGATATGTTTTGTACAGAAGTGACTTGACGTTATATTTGGCGGTGCCGTCTTGTGTGCGAATACATTTCAACGCGGGTATAGAGGAGATTCGTGTTGGCAACACGATTACATTTGGCGCGATTTCGGCACTTGTTGACGATGTTGTGGTGACCGGCGGATCGTGGGCGGGGCTTGATGCGACCGGTTATTTGATGGTGCAAGGCACAAGTTCACTACCCGGAAACGGAGTCATTCTATACGTCAACGAAACGCAAGTCGCAACCGCAACAGCCGCGGTAATTGATGGGGAGTCACCCAATCTGTATTCAAGACGGCAACCGTGTACAAATTGGTCTAGTGGATCCGTAGTTTACCCTGCGCCTGATATTGACATCGGAATAGAGGCACCTAACGAAAATGAAATGTTTCAAAACCCTGCGGACGAACGCACCGCGCCGGAAGGAGTAAAATTTAGCGGACAATATATTGATCAAAATACCGCATTGATACATGACGGCATTCAAGCTGCGAAATGTGTTGGGATTTGGGTTCGTGAACATATTTTGGACAGTATGCAAACCCGCGCCGATGTAGACGGCGACATAAATTTCGCATGGTACTAATCAAGGTTCGGAATGCGGAGTTCGGAATGAGGAGCGCGCTACCGTTATAATTTTTATTGTTAGCACGCAGATAACGCAGATTTTTAGGATAATCGCAGATTTTATTTAATTTTATCTGCGAATATCCATTAAATCTGCGTTATCTGTGTGCTAACTATATTCCGAATTCCGCATTCCGCATTTAGTAAATCCGAATTACGCATTCCGTCGTCGGCGGTCGGTTACCTACCTTACGCAATCTATATTAAAAATAACGATGCAAACGAAAATCTCTAATAATTTTGGATCTAATAGTAGTTCGTTTCGGGCATCGAGTCCGTCTCTATTGGAATCGGTTTTGGTTTATAAGTTTGGCAAAACGACGGACAAATTTGATTCTAATGGGCAGAATGACCGTTCTGTTGTAGCTTTACAAAAAGACATTAACCGTTGGTTTGCGGCTAAATCGACAAGCAATTTTGACAAGACCGCACGTAGTTACTACGCGTCCGCGAGCAACCAATTTTATCAACCGTATTTCTACACCGCATGTTCGGACAAATTTGATTCTAATGGGCAGAATGACCGTTCTGTTGTAGCTTTACAAAAAGACATTAACCGTTGGTTTGCGGCTAAATCGACAAGCAATTTTGACAAAACCGCATGTGAACATCAGGTACGAATTATGGCGGTGTTTGATACAAATGCTGTTGTTGGTTCTTTGGTGAATAATTTGTGTGATGTGAATGTGTGGTGTACGTCTGAGACGGTGGCGAATAATTTTGATGTTAATACTTGGGTTGTGTCGTCGGTGGCGGTGGAGTGGGATTTGAGTTATAGTGATTTTCGTTCGGGTTCTAGCGGCAGGTTTGATGTTATTTGTCCGCGATATTCTTCTTTGTCTGATAGTTATGATGTGTTGCAGATTGATCGTTTTGCGAAGTCGGCGACATCTTGGAGTGTTATTTTTGGGTTGCGGGCGAAGGCGTTGAATCAGATACCTTTTGCGCCTTGGTATTCTGTTCGGGTTGGGTCGGAATTTGACGTACTTCGTGAGTTATCGTTTTGCAAGATGTCGCAATGTTTTGATGTACTGAGTTTGCAGCGGCAACTTGTGCAGAATCATTTTTCGGTATTACCGGAGAGTAAGCGTGCGTCGGGTGTGAATTTCTTTGATATTTACCGGTATGTTCCGCATGTTAAGTTGACGAATTTATTTGACATACGACATCAAGTATTTTCCAAGACGCAACTTTCGCGATATATTTTGACGTTGGAGGGTTGGCGGTTGATTTTGACGAACACGGAGACGGGTGAGCGGACTGATTTGGGGTTTGTGTCTGCTGGGGGCGAGCGTGTGATGCGTGATGTTGTGTTGGAGCCGGGCGGTTATGAGTTATCGGTTTTAACGTCGTCTTTATTTTGGGAGAATGCGGTTGATCGCAAGGTACGAACGTTTGTAGTCAAGGCGGAGGTTGATGAACCGGTATTGGGGTTGCCGTCGATAATGAATTTGCGGGCGAGTGTTTCGCGGGGGGTGACGCGGGTAGAGTGGAATACAGATTTGGGTGACTATGTTGCGGGGAGTCAATTTAATGTCTGGTTATCGGCGACTCCGGCAGTTGACACCAATGCTGTTGCTGACAAAACAATTTTGTATCGTTCTGGGGTTACGGATTACAGTTTTACTCTAGTGCAAGATTCGTTGTTATGGTGTGTTGTGCAACCCGTCTATGCTGACTTACGCGGCAATGCCGCTGAAATTGTCCTAAACTGGTCAAATACCGCCCTACCAAGACCATTTGACCAAATCGCAACAACGGAAAAGATGTTGGTAACGTAAGGTAGGTAACTGACCGCCGGGCGACGGAATGCGAAATTCGGAATGCGAAATTAGAAATTCCGAATTCCGAATTCCGCATTCCGAACTCCGCATTCCGCATTGGCAACGTAAGGTGGGTAACCGACCGCCGGGCGGTTACGTTTTCGGCGAGCGGAGCAAGCCGAAAACAGTGGGGCGGAACACGTCTTGGAGATCGTAAGGTGGGTAACTGACCGCTGGGCGGTTACGTTTTCGGCGAGCGGAGCAAGACGAAAACAGTGGGGCGGAACACGTGTTGGAGATCGTAAGGTGGGTAACCGACCGCTGGGCGGTTACGTTTTCGGCGAGCGGAGCAAGACGAAAACAGTGGGGCGGAACACGTATTGGTTCACCAATACGACCTCGTTTGCGGTTTGGTGAACCAACACGTTTTCCGCCACAGTTGTCGGCTTGCGCCGACGTAACCGCACTAAAAAAAATGGGGGAGGCGAATAGCCTTTCCCCCATTTGAGTGATTTCTTACGCTGTTCACTCGGACATCGTATCTTCTTTTTATCCCCCGTCTGATACGATTTGGGGGTCTGCCGACTACATACCTCAGCAGCAGGGTCGCTCCACTAAGTTTACCGCAGGTAGATGAGCTTAACACGTCATTTTCGATTACCGCTCGATCTGTTGGGCGTTTTGTTTGTGTTGTATACATTATATCGTACTATTACGTTTTGTAAATAACAAAATCTATAATTTTTTCAAAATTTTATTAAAAAATATTCTTAAAAAGCTGTAAACTCCCTATCACGTTCTCCCTGCGCCGCTAAAAACTGAAAACTAAAAACTGTAGAGTAGTTTTTAGTAGAGACACAATACATTGCGTCTCTACTAAACCGCCTACCAAACCCTCATTGCCTTTTTTGATCTTGATTGGTTTTAAAAAATTGTTATTATCTTGCGGATGTAGAAAAAGCTGCCTTGATGCTTTTTTCGTGTTAGAAAAATCAATTATTTTGTAAATTATTATAGGGTTAGGTAGATGAGAATTTCAAAGCAATCTGATTTTGCAAAAAAGCCGATTGCAATTGATCTTTTTTGTGGTTGTGGCGGTTTGACATTGGGGCTGCGTAAGGCTGGATTTAAGGTTGTTGGTGCTGTGGAGCTAGATCATCTTGCCGCTGAAACCTATCGAAAAAATCATCCCTCCGTTCACGTTTGGGAATCAGATATTCAAAAACTTGATCCTGCCAAAATTCAAAAACAACTTGGTTTGGCAGAAACTAATCTCTCACTTCTGGCAGGATGCCCGCCTTGTCAGGGATTCTCACGGCTTCGCACTAAAAACGGGGCGATTATTACCGATGACCAGCGAAATAATCTCTTGTTTGAATTCGAGCGTTTCGCCAAGGTATTTCGTCCAAAAGTTCTGATGTTGGAAAATGTCCCTTCTCTGGCAGATGATCACCGTTTCTCTATTTTTTTGGATAAAATTGACTCGCTCGGTTATCAAGGAGAATACCAAATACTCGATGCCGCTGATTTTGATGTCCCCCAACGCCGCAAGCGGCTTATTTTTTTGGCAGGTCTATACGGGTGTGTCCCTTTTGCCCCCCCTTTAGTCGAGCGACGAACAGTTCGTGACGCAATCGCAAGTCTGCCGCAATCCGGTCACAGCGGCGACCCGCTCCACGATCTCCGCCCCGTCCATATTGCACGAGTCCAAAATATTATTCATAATGTTCCCAAGGATGGGGGGAGTCGAAGCAGCTTGCCGGAAGAAATGTGGCTAAACTGTCACAAAAAAAACAAAGGCGGTTTCAAAGATGTTTACGGGCGTATGGCGTGGGATCGCGTTGCTCCCACCATTACAAGCGGATGTTTTAATCCCTCAAAAGGGCGTTTTTTGCACCCGGAAGAGGATCGGGCAATAACGTTGCGTGAAGCCGCTATTCTACAAGGATTTCCAAAAAAATATATTTTCCCTGCCGATAACAGAAGTGCAGTCGGAACAATGATTGGAAACGCATTGCCGCCGCCGTTCATCACAGCACACGCAAAAAAAATAAAAGAGTATTTATTATGAGTAATACAAAAAAATTCGAAATGGTTATTCTCGGTCGAATCATTGAACACTTGGGATCAATGATGTACAAACATCGTTCGCCGTCTATAGCTGAATTGGTTGCCAATTGTTGGGACGCCGGTGCAGAGAGGGTCTGGATTACGGTACCGGAAAAAAATGAATACTCACCTGAAAATAGTAAAATCGTTATTATGGACTCCGGGGAGGGAATGGATGAAAATTCCATTCAAAGCTGTTATTTGATTGTCGGACGAAATCGACGACAGGAACAGGGAACAGAAAATCATAATCGTAAAATCATGGGACGTAAGGGAATAGGAAAACTCGCTGGATTTGGTTTGGCGGATAACGTTCGGGTAATTACGTGGAAAAAGGGCAGTTCGTCAGCGATTCGGTTTGACATGCCGTTATCTCAACTAAAAAAAACCAAAGCCGGAGATACCGAAACAATCACATTCCCCTGGGAAAATGAGGATAAACAGAAAGAATGGCCGGAATCAGGCACAAGAATAGAACTCTCATCGTTGCGTCACACAACGGCGATTGATATTGACTCCTTAAAAGAAACTCTATCCAGACGTTTCTCTCGAACCGTTCATGGGGAAATGAAAATCTTTGTCAATGATATCGAGATTTGCGAACCACAAATTGATGTTATTTATTCCTCCTCGGAAGATGGTGGTTTTTGTAAAGAATCTTTGAAAAGCGGTCAGGTTGTAATGTACCGGTATAAGTTTTCACAAAAACCG
This sequence comes from Planctomycetaceae bacterium, assembly GCA_031274045.1. Classification (GTDB taxonomy): domain Bacteria; phylum Planctomycetota; class Planctomycetia; order Pirellulales; family Thermoguttaceae; genus WRKP01. The sequence continues at coordinate 7,504 of JAISQS010000568.1, forward strand.
ATTCCATCAAAGGAGATGCAGGGATTTACCATTCAGGCGAATGAACGAACCGCCCAAGCCCCGCCTTTTTTCTTCAATGTTGAAACAACGGCATCTTCCCAACATTCGACACGTTATCTCACCGGAGAAATTATTGCTGATTTCATTGATGAGGGGGATGATGATCAAAAAGATCGGATTTCAACCGACCGGCAAGAGCTTGATTGGGAAAAAGAGGAACTTGCCGAACTTCGTGAGTGGGGAGAAAGCTTAACGCGAAGACTTCTACGGGAATGTGCCGAACTGCATGGAACGGAATTGGAAAATTGGGTTCTTGCCGACGAAGAATTTCAATTACGGCTTAACATTCTTGATCCGGCTTGCCGAAAAGAAATCGGTGGTTTCCTGAAAATATTGGGGCAAAAAACAACACCGGAAGATGAACGAACACGATCCTTGGCGGATTCTCTGATTCGGGCTTATGAATTTCGTGTCTTTCACGATGTCATTGATGATATTCAGAAAGTTGGTGATGATCCCGAAAAACTTGAAGATGTACTTGGGCGACTTCATGATTGGAAAGTTTTGGAAAGTCGGGCTATTCTTGAAATTGTACAGGGACGATTAAGTATCATTAACAAACTTGAACACATGATCATCAATGATACGCCGGAAACTGCTTCATCGAGAACTCACGATAATCTCCATGACTTACTTGCGGAATATCCTTGGATGTTTAATCCTGATTGGCAGGTATTTACTGAAGAAAAATCAGTTGGGAAACAACTGCGGGAATGGGGGATACGGGATTATTCCGAAGACATGAAAAACAAACGTGTTGATTTTTTGGCATTCGGGAAAGATGGTGAACTAGTAATTATCGAAATGAAACGTCCAAGTCACGCTGTCGAATATAATGAAATACGTAAGCTTGATGACTACCAAGTGGAATTACAGAAAGTACATCCTAACTGTCGAAAAGTTCTTCTTTACGGGGGGACATTGAATGTCGCCTCTGACCAAAAGAAAGAGTCACTACAAAATCAAGACGATTTGGAGTTACTACAGTGGAGCGAGATGTTTGCCCGTGCCAGACGTTATTACGCACACTATGAGGCAGTTCTAAAAGGCGATGTACATGATCCTAAATTCGCGTCAAAAATAAACGAAGTGGTGAGAACAAGACAAGTTTTAGAAACGACTGCACACCGTTCGAAAGAAGACCGACAACGCGGACTTGGCAGTCCCGATCCATAGCGTCATCAGACGTTGACTTTAGATTACAAATTTATTTGATCATTTTATTTAAAGCAGTATTAACAATCAGAGAACTTTGCACCACGCATATTATTTAAGACGTAAGTTTATTTCGCCACCGTTCTAAATGTCTGACTCGGCTTTTTGATATAAAAACCGCACGTACAAAAATAATTTGGTAGAATTTTTTTGACTCTCTCTTGACTGAATGTTAAAGTTAGGTTATCATACCCGCCAAGCATTGCAAAATGCCCGACGGCGTGGAAACCGTCTAAACCAACTAACTATTAATTTCAACAAAAAAATCTTACAGATGCATTCCCTGTATTTTGAGCAGGTGCTAGAGCCTGCGCGCGCTATTGCGCTTACTGAGCTTTTTGAGAACTTTGAAAAGCATAAAAAAATCAAGAATCGAAGTGACGCGAATAACATAAAAAAGGCATTTGCGTTGCTTATCGAATGTTTCCCCAATATAAGCACGTCGGAATTTTCTGCGTTAAAATTCTTGGAGTTTCAGGAATTTTTGGTGTTGCGGGGTTATGCCCGTAAATATTGTAACAAACTTGCGAACTTTGTTCGGTCTGTATTTTATTGGGGTGAGATGTTTAGTCTTGTTTCGCCGATGCTTGCGTATCAGTTGAAAAAGGTACCGGCAATAAAGTATGGTGATGCGAAGGAGAATCCAGATAGGGAAGCGGTGCCGGTGGAGGCTGTTCAATATGCTCTTGCGTATTTTCCGGCGACGATTGCTGACATGTTGCGGTTGCAGTTATTGACGGCGATGCGTCCGAGTGAGATTCGTTTGATGCTTGTTGGTTATATTCGGCAAAAATATGATGGTGAGAACTGGTTATATTTACCTCCGGCGCACAAGACGGCTTGGCGTGGTAAGAAGAAGGCGATAGTGTTGGGGGTGGAGGAGCAGGAGATTTTGCGAAAATACATTCAGGACAAGCCTTCTGATAAGCCGATATTCTTGAATTCTCGTGGCAATCCTTATACGGCGAGTCGTTATTCGACGATAGTTCGCAAGACGATAGCGAAGTATGATCTTGTAAAATTTATTCCGTATCAACTTCGTCATACGTCGTTGACTCAAATATCGGTGGAGCATGGTAAGGATGCGGCGAGGGCGGTTGCGGGTCATTCGAGTGAGGTGGTGACGTCGATATATGATCATTCGGATGTTCAGAAGGCGCAGAAGGTGGTGAATGCTCGCAATGCTCGGTATCGTCAGGTTGGTTCTGTTCAGGTTGGTTCTGTTCAGGAGTTGCCGGTGGTTCCTTTTTTGAGAATTTTCAAAGGAGGTGACCAATTATGAAAAAGCAACATTTACGTAACTTTCCCTACCAAAACCGATCAAAGTACAACGGACTTTTAATCCGTAGGTCTCGGGTTCGAACCCCGACAATCTCACTTCAACTCTTTAATCGACAAAGGCATGTGTTTAATCATGCTTTTGTTGAAAGATGTAAAACATCTTCCTCTTGCCCAAAAACTGCCAAACTTTCTGTACCGTTTTTCCACATCTACATCGTAACATCTTTCAAAAAACTAAACCAAGCCTTACGCTTTTTGTAATTAAATTTCGCGTATTTCGTATTTTCGCTTGTTTCGCGTTAAAAAATAAAAACCAATTCTTTGTGTTCTCCGTGCCTCCGTGCGCAACAAAAAATCCACGAGAATCACTTTGACCGATTCCAAAAAAATCAAAAAGCGATACAATCGGCCGCCCTGTGAGTTGCACAACTGTTGTAAGTGGTAACGAGCAGATTAAACAAAATAGTTTTTTCAAATCTGCCAACCAAATGTTCTTTGACAATTAGAAAACGCCTGCCAACAAGGCAGCAATTAACGCCAAAGTTTTAAGACAACTGAATGCGAAAGAAGTAAATGTACGATTTTTGAGTTGTGGTTGACGACAAGATAAGCCGTAAAGAAAACACCAATTTGATCGATGACATAAGCAATACGTCTGAAGTTAAAACCGATAAAATCGTAAGGGTGATACGCCGAAACAATCCATACCCTACATTATCGGACTTTACCGAATCTCTCAAAAAAACAGAGAAGAACGGCGAATCAAGTGAATACTATTTCACCTTCGACGGACACGGAAGTACAAGAGTCTTGACTGATATTGCTGGTGCGATTTTGCAAATCTATTCTTTCGACGCTTACGGCAACGCATTAGGATTTAATCCGGCAGAGGCATTGACAGAATTTTTGTACTCCGGCGAACAGTTCGATTCAAAAATCGGTCAACAATATCTGAGACAACGATACTACGATTCCACCACCGGAAGATTCAACAGACTCGATCCATTCTTCGGAAATCTAAACGATCCGTTATCGTTGCACAAATATCTGTACACGCATGGTGATCCTATAAACAGGTTCGATCCGAGTGGAATGATGTCTCTCGGCGGGGCAATGATGTCAGGTGCAATTATTGGAGGAATTTCCGGTATGTCGATCGGGGCGGTGTATGGAGGATACCGAAGTATGCACGAGCATGGAACCATCTGGGGGATTGATACATTAAAATTTGCAATGTTAGGTGGTGTAGGTGGTGCTCTGATTGGTGCCGCTGCTGGTGGTGCAGTGTATCTCGGACCTCACTTTTTTAATTTTATTGCATCAGGTCGTAGTTATTATTTAAGCAAAATTTTAGCGAGGCATTCAACGTCTGAAATATTTGGCGGCATCGGATTTTTAGCAGGTTTTTATCAAGGGCTATATGAGGATAGTAGTTTGTTTTCTGCGTTGGTAATACCTACGGCTACAGTAGCGACGTACACTATAGAGTATATCGTCCAGTCTACAATATTACACCTAGACATGCTAATGCTATCAGCATCAAGATCGATGGTGAATACCGTTCGGCAAATGTTGATAAGTCGAGTACAATCATTTACATTTATAGGAACGTATTTTGTATCGGGATACTGCGCTGGCTATTTTACCGGTGCTATAACACATCTTGTATTGCAAAACAATAATCGTGGACCTATACGGGATATTTTTGAAAACGCATTTACTTGCCTCAACTCGGTAGAGATTGACACCGTATTAACACTGGTAGAAAATTTCGACAATCGTTCATAAACATATTTTTATCACATGGATACGTTTGAAAATATAATCAATAGAGATGTCATAGATGATACTTATTTTTGTGAGAATCGTATTCCAAAATGTTACCAGGAAGTCTATGCAATAGTGCGTCGCGTTTTGGCAATCATGCTGCGAGTGTATGTTAAAGAACTATCTTATCACGATAACTTATGTCACGTGATAACATCTACAACTTCATCGCTGTACATAGGAGATTTTTTAATGGTCTTGTCGTGTGTATTGGGGTTAGAGATTGATTGCCAAAAAGACATTTTTCATTTTTTTGATATTGTAGGTTGCGATGAAACGATTACACTAGGACAATGGATAAATAGTTTTGTTATTGTTCGGTTGCATTCGGAGCATAATAACGATAAGTCATGGGAGAAACTGAAAAATTTTTACGTAGAAGAAAATAAAAAATCAATATTTGTAGAAAATGGATGTGCAATTATATTGTTTATTATCACTAGTGTCCCCTTATAACTTGAACAGAGCCAATTTGTTAGGATTGCCATTTTTTTAGTTTTGTAATTTTTATCATCGAAATGCTTGAAATAATAGGGATTTTTTCAAATTGTATC
>JAISQS010000605.1 GCA_031274045.1 Planctomycetaceae bacterium
ACAAATCTTATATTTTATGTTTCGATTTTATTCGCCTTATTTTTTTCTTTTTTTGTTTCCGCTTTTTTTATTGTTTTTTGTTTTGGAGTTTCGTCGGCGGCGGGTTGGGGTGGTATTTAGTAGTGTTGTTCGGATCAAGCGTCTGCCGGTGACGATGATGCAACGGATAGGTAGTTTGTTGCCTTTTTTGTTTTATGGCGGTTTGGTATGTCTTGTGGTTGCGCTTGCGCGTCCGCAGGCGGGACTTGAAGAATACAGAATACGCACCGAAGGTATCGCAATCGCAATGTGCGTAGACCGAAGCGGCTCAATGTCCGCCGAAGATTTTGAAATAGACGGAAAACAAGTAAATCGATTACAAGCCGTAAAGAAAGTATTTCGCGATTTTGTCAAAGGAAACAACAACACTCTCAAAGGACGCAAAGACGATATGATCGGGTTGATAGCATTCGGCGGTTATGTCGATGCCTTTTGCCCACTCACCCTCGACCACTCAACATTGCTCGAAATGCTCGAACAAATCAACCTGATCGAACCGCCAAAACAACTCAAACCAAACACAGACTTGAGAACATTGAAACGTACTTTTGACGAAGAAAATATGACCGCCATCGGCGATACTCTCGCGATTGCTTGCGATAGATTAAAAAATATTGAGGCGAAAAGCAAAGTAATAATACTGCTCTCAGACGGCGTGCAAAACTTCGGAGAACTCACCCCAACAGAAGGCGCCGAAATCGCAAAATCACTCGGCATAAAAATCTATACCATCGGAATCGGCTCAAATAACAACAACTCAACTGATATGTTCGGGCGGATAATGTTGACGGTTATCGATACGGATACGTTGCGGACGGTAGCGGAAATGACCGGCGGAAAATATTACAACCCAAATAACACAAACGCACTAGAAAACGTCTACGCCGAAATCGATAAACTCGAAAAAACCACTCACGAAGGAAAACTATACACACAATACAAAGAATACTACAGACCACCACTAATCATCGGAACCTCAATGATCCTACTACACCTAATACTCATAAGCACAAGATTCAGAAAATTACCATAACTGTCGATTGCAGATTCGGGATTGTAGACTTGGGATTCTATTGAAATCAACAATCTAAATCCCAAATTCTACAATCCACAATCCGCTTTCTTTTACCGTTTCTTTTTTGCCGATTTCTTTGTTGCTTTCTTTATGGTTTTTTTGACGGCTTTTGGTTTTGTGTTTGTTGGTGTTTTCTTTTTTGGTTTGGCTGATTTTGTTGTTTTCTTCGCGGCTGATTTTTTTGCAACAGATTTCTTTGTTGATTTTTTTGCCGTCTTCTTTGTTGTTTTTTTGGTTGTTTTCTTGGTTTTGTTTTTTTCTGTTGTTTCTTGCAAGGAATCGTCTAGTTCTATGCCGAAAATTGATTCGATGTTTTCGGTGTCAATTGTGTCGCTATCTTTCTTATCAGTTGCGATAGACACGGAGCTGTCGATCAACTCCAGATGATCAACACCGCGCAATTTGAAAAACAACTCCGGCTCTTTGTCCAACATCACTCCAATACCATACATCGTCGCGGCAACATGCTTACACATACTAGCCCAATCAGGACACGAACAATCAAAATGAATCTCCTTCGGCGAAGGAAACAATCCGGACTGTTTATCAGTGACCATTGTGAGTATATTTTTTGACAGCTTCCCCTGCAATAACTCAATAACCGAACCGATTTGACCGGCGCATTTCTTTTTGAAAGCGTTCCATTGTTTAGCCGGTAACGGATCGATTTTGACTTTTATTTCGTAAGTGTCTGATCCTGCCACGTAGGATTTAACGACTCCTTTGTGTATTTCTAAATGGACAACCGAGCCGTTGCGTAAATATGTTCGTCCTCTCGGCATCCTGTTTTCAAAATCGCCGTACTTCTCAAGATTTTCACACCACGACGTACCCCAAAAAGTACTCGTTATTTTTCTCCCATCAACAGTGATCGGATGCGCTTTGCCGCCGAGTTTTTTCTGGACAAATTTTTTAGCATTCGATAATTTTGTCGCAACCGAAACATAAGGTTGCCATCCAAAGTCATAATACATATCAAATCATCTCCTTATTATTTTTGTTTTACAAAAGAACGAAATGCCGCAAAATATTTTCAAAAATTTTTTTGTGGTAATCGTTCGTGAATTCTTTTATTGGTGTTTATTTTTGGGTTGAAATTTTTAGTTGTTTATTGCGTTTATGAATTGTTTTACGGCGGTATCTAGGTTATCGTTTACGATTCGTTTTTGAAATTCGTGTGCGTGATTTAGTTCTTCGATTGCGGTGTTTAACCGGTTTTGCATTGCTTCATCCGATTCGGTGCCGCGTCCTCGCAGGCGTTCTTTCAATGTATCAATATTCGGCGGTTCGACGAAGATTGTGATTGCGTCTGGAAATTGTTTTTTGACGGACATTGCCCCTTTGACATCTATTTCGAGTACGACCAGCTTGCCGTCGTTTAGACCGGATTCGACTTCTTTCCGCAATGTCCCATACCAAATTCCTTTCCCGAAGACTTCGAAGCATTCGAGGAATTCTCCTGCGTTACGTTTTTCTTGGAATTGTTTATCTGTTAGAAAGTGGTAGTGTGTTCCGTTTTTTTCGTTTGGTCTTGGAGTTCGTGTGGTTGCGGAGACGCTCATTACTATTGGCAACCCGCTCTCCGCCGCCACCCGCTTCAACAAAGTCCCCTTCCCCACCCCAGAAGGTCCAGACACAATCAAAAGACGCGGACGCAATTTCTTTGTATTACTCACTGCTATTATAAATTTTTTTGACTCTATAATTTTTTTGACTCGACTACATTTTCAAATTTGATAAAGTAACGCACTCCAAATGCACACTACACAACTCAC
>JAISQS010000608.1 GCA_031274045.1 Planctomycetaceae bacterium
AAAAATAAAATTTGTTCTTATGTGTTATTCTACGGTTACGCTTTTTGCTAGGTTGCGTGGTTTATCGACATCACAACCTCGTGCGACCGCAATATGGTAGGCTAGTAGTTGCAATGGGATGTTGTAGACAATTGGCTGCAAAAATTCGGATATGACCGGCAACTCAATATAATCGTCGGCAATCTCTTTTGTTTTTTTGTCGTTTTCTGTTATTACTGCGATTATTGAGCCGCCGCGGGCTTTGATTTCTTGCATATTTGACAAAGTTTTATCATGCACGTAACATTCCGGCGCAATAAAAACACTTGGCGTTTTTTGATCAATCAATGCCAAAGGACCATGTTTCATTTCGCCAGCCGGATAACCTTCCGCGTGAATGTAACTGATTTCTTTGAGCTTCAACGCACCCTCCAACGCAGCAGGAAAATTATAATGCCTTGCGAGGAAGAGAAAATTATCACAATGAGCATACTTCAACGCGATTTCTTTTATGCGATCATTGCATCGCAACGCCGTTTCAATTAAATCAGGCAGACTGTTTATCCGATCCATCAACTTCCGACCAAACTCAAAATCAAGATGCCGCAAACGACCAAGATACAACGCCAACATTGCGAACACGGTACATTGCGACGTGAAAGTTTTTGTTGAAGCGACACCGATTTCCGGTCCTGCGTGCAAGTAAATTCCGCCGTCAGCTTCGCGTGCAATCGTGCTTCCAACGACGTTGCAAATTGACATTGTTGGGAATCCTCTTCGTTTCATTTCGCGCATTGCTGCGATTGTGTCTGCTGTTTCGCCGCTTTGAGTTACGGCAAATAGTAGAGTGTTTTGATCAATCGGCGGATTTCTGTAACGCAACTCGCTCGCGTATTCAACTTCGACGGGAATCCTTGCCAATGATTCGATTTGATATTCGCCGACCAATGACGCGTGCCAACTTGTTCCACATGCGGTTGTGAGGATTCGTTTTACGTTTAGGAGTTGTTGTGGGGTGAGATTTAGTCCGCCGAATTTTGCGGTTGCGGAATCGAAGTCGAGTCGTCCGCGTAGAGTGTTTCGGATTGCGTCGGGTTGTTCGAATATCTCTTTCAACATGTAATGTTCAAATGCACCGCGATCAACCTGACTTGGATTTATGTCGAGTACCTCAATCCGCTGTTCAACAATTCCTTCGTCGCGATGTTGGACGATGATATTGTTTGGTTTCATTAGTACCATTTCGTGGTCGGCGAGAGTGATGATCTGGTTTGTGTAACCTGCGAGCGAGGCGGCATCGCTTGCCAGAAAATTTTCGTTATTTCCTAATCCGATTATTAGCGGGCTTCCCAATTTTGCCGCAATTAAAACATCGGGATAATCATGAAAAAGAACTGCGATTCCATAAGTGCCTTGAATTTGCGAAAGGGCAAGTCCGACTACTCGCAACAACATCGCTTCACACTCCGCCGCGTTGTTGTTCTTACTAATCTTACTTCTCTCCTCGTTCAAATAAAACGCTATCAAATGAGCGAGCGATTCTGTGTCGGTTTGTGAAACAAATTTTATGCCGTGTTTAGTGAGTTCGTTTCGGATAGATTGATAATTCTCAATAACACCATTATGAACAACCGCAACCGAACCATCATAACTAGTATGTGGATGCGCGTTCTCTTTTGTCGGCAAACCGTGTGTTGCCCAACGTGTATGACCGATACCAATCTTGCCGCACAACTGCTCCGAAAGAACCAACTTCTTCAACACCTCCACTCGTCCCGCCGTCTTAACAACTCGCAAATTATTAGCATCATCTATCAACGCAACTCCAGCACTATCATAACCACGATACTCAAGAAGACGTAACCCGCGAAGTAAAAAATCAACCGGATTATGCAAACCAACATAACCAACTATGCCACACATCAATACTCTCCAATTTGATAATAAAAAAACTTGAATACGCAAAAAGTATATACAGTATTCTTTGCCTGCAAAATAAGATCACCGCAATAAGATCACCGCAAACATCAAACGGCATTATAAGAGAAAAATAACATACTGCAATAGAAAGATAAATGAAACAGACTTCCACATTCACATATTTTCAACACAAAAAGCGAGGAAAGACGGAAGGCGCGGAATTCGAACTTCCGCGTTTTCCGTCCTTCAGTGCTTTCCGCGTTAAAAAATATTCGCATCATTCAACAAGTTTGATTTGTATTTAGCACGCAGACGACGCAGATTTGTATCTACGCAGATATACTTTTTACACTTGAAAATTCCCATCACTATCGCAATCAAAATGATATTGTTACCGGCAATGAGTCTTTGCCAATTCGTAACTGGTGACCAACTTCCCCATCCCTTAATAACCAACGAAGCCCCCCCGCACGCGCCCTTATCACGTTATTCGTTAATCATAAAGTTTACGATCCAATTTGAGGCGAATTGAATCCAATATAGCGACGTGCTTTGACTTTTGGCGATTCGAAATTGAAAGTACAGACGCAATGCATTGCGTCTCTACTCAAACAATAAGGGGATAAGGGCGTGTGGCGGGGAGCTTCATTGTTATTAAGGGAGGGGAAATTGGTAACCAGTTACAAATCGATTAAGACTCAAGATTGGTTGTACAAATTTTCACTGTAAATTTATAAAAGAGGAAATTTCAAGTGTAAAAAGTATATATTACATGGTTTTTAAAAATTACTTTTCGTTTATTTAGTCTGTTTCGGTATTCTCAAAA
>JAISQS010000689.1 GCA_031274045.1 Planctomycetaceae bacterium
ACTTGTGTGGTGTAACGAGGGCATTGATGCAGCGTATTGATAAAAGGCACAACGTAGGAACTCCACCAAAAACGAAATAATCGGGAAATTTCAAATTCTATACCTATATACTCTGGTTGTAATTTGCACTCTAGTAATTACAATGTTTGCCCTTTGTTTAAACAGTCTTTGAGCAAGCGGCAAGCAAGTGACGATTTCTAAACATAGACAGAAACGTACTGAATACGCCTCTGTCGTTTTAACTTTAAACTTTAACTTTAACACTTAACAAAACTCGTAAAACATGAGTGAAAATTATGACATTGGTTTGATGGGATTAGCTGTCATGGGGCAGAATTTGGTTTTGAATATGGTTGATCACGGATATAAAGTCGCCGTGTTCAATAGGACAACTTCGAAAGTTGATGAGTTTATCAATCAACCTGAATGTGCGTCAAAGAAGGACAAATTAGTTGGTGTGTATTCGTTGCAGGAACTTGTTTCCAAATTGAGTCGTCCTCGTAAGGTGATGTTGATGATTCAGTCAAAGGATGCGGTGCCTGCGCCGGAGATAACACTTTATCCGAAGTCGGCTGCGATTGATGCTGTTATTGAGGAGTTGCTGCCGCTTCTTGATGCGGGCGACGTGATAATTGACGGCGGCAACACGCATTTTCGCGACACGGAACGACGGACAAAATTTGTCGAATCGAAGGGGCTGTTGTATATTGGCACGGGCGTTTCGGGCGGCGAAGAAGGCGCACGAAAAGGACCAAGCATGATGCCGGGCGGCTCCGAAAAAGCATGGCAATTTGTCAAGAATATCTTCCAATCCATATCAGCAAAAGTCGGCACAAATAAAGATATTCCTTGCTGCGAATGGGTCGGCGAAAGAGGCGCGGGGCATTACGTAAAAATGGTTCATAACGGAATCGAATACGGCGACATGCAACTCATCTGCGAAGCATATTGGATGCTAAAAAAAGCACTAAACTTCAACAACGAACAAATACATCAGACTTTTGCCGAATGGAATAAAGGCGAGCTGGACAGTTACTTGATCGATATCACGAAAGACATTTTTACAGTCAAAGATAAAGAGACCGGCAAGTATCTTGTTGATCTGATTCTTGACACTGCCGGTGCGAAAGGTACCGGCAAATGGATGAGCCAACTCGCTCTCGATATTGGTACGCCAAGTAGTCTTGTTACCGAAGCTGTCTACGCAAGATGCATCTCCGCAATGAAAGAAACAAGAGTGCGGGCATCAAAAATACTAAACGCACAACAAGTCTCTTTTGCCGGAGACAAAAAAGAATTCGTCGAATCAATTCGTCAAGCTCTTTACGCATCAAAAATCTGCTCGTATGCTCAAGGATACGTACAACTACAAGGTGCTGCCAAAGAATATGGTTGGAATTTGCAATACGGGAATATTGCGATGTTGTGGCGCGGCGGATGTATTATTCGTGCGGTGTTTCTTGAACGTATAAAGGAGGCGTTTGACGCGGAACCGAATCTTGAAAATTTGCTCTTCGCGCCGTACTTCAAAAATGCCGTCGAATCCGCACAAGGAGCATGGAGACAAGTCATAAAAACCGCGATTGAGCTAGGAATTCCAGTTCCGGCGTTCTCTACGGCGTTGTCGTATTATGACTCGTTCAGGTCTGCCGACTTGCCCGCAAACTTGCTGCAAGCACAACGGGATTACTTCGGCGCTCACACGTATCGACGCACCGATAAACCAATCGAACAAACATTCCATACAGATTGGATCAATGAAAAAAATTCATAATCGTTGCGCAAATGCAATCAAAAGATTTTGATCAAAAAAGGTAGGCAACTGTTCGCCGAGCTGTTGCCTACCTCATGTTCTCGCAGTGAAACGAAACCTACGAAGGATTCAGTTCCGCACGTGATCCTTGCACCGTGATCCTTGCGCCGCGATACTTGCGTTCTTCGCCTCTCCCAGCAAAACAAATACGAAACATCCACAACCAAAACCCGAATATTACAAATTGTTGAAAGGTAAAAATGTTCCAACACGTCATTGTTCAGAAATATATCGCGTTGCAAGCTGACAGGATCAAATCGGCTTACGATTTGTACAAAAATTATTTTCTTAAACCGGATATTCAAGAATCTATTCGACACATCAATGAAGAAGAATTTCAGGATGGTTTTTTGCGTAAATTATTTGTCGAAATACTTGGTTATACGCTCAAACCTGATGCGAATTTCAATTTGGTACGCGAAAAGAAAAACGAAACTGACTCAAAAAAGGCGGATGCCGCAATTCAAATAAACGGCGAGATTCGTGTTGTTATTGAGTTGAAGGGTGCGTGGGCGACTGATTTGAAGCGGGTTGAGCAACAGGCATTCGGTTACAAATATCAACATAAAAATGCGTCTTATGTTGTAACGTCTAATTTTGAGAGGTTGCGGTTTTATATTGACAATGCGGTTGATTATATTGAGTGGAATCTTTTTTCGATTACGGAAGAGCAATTCGCTACTCTTTGGATTTGTCTTGCGTATGAAAATATTGTTGATGATTTGCCTAAAAAAATCAAAACCGAAACGATAAGTCACGAAGATAAAATTACCAGAGAATTTTACGAAGTGTACAAGCAATTCAAAAGCCAACTCTTTTCTGATTTAGTAGCAAATAATTCGGAGCGGGATAAGTTGACGTTATTTGGTTGTTCTCAAAAGATACTTGACCGATTGATATTTATTTTGTTTTCGGAGGATTGCGGGTTGTTGCCTCCGAATACGATCAAGAAGATTCTTCGTGAATGGAAAACGTTGTCGGATGCAGACGAATACCGACCTCTTTATACGCATTGCAAAAAATATTTTTCGTACTTAGATAGCGGCGGCAAAGGGAATAATCAAAATATATTCGGTTATAACGGCGGTTTGTTCAAGCCGAATGAAATAATTGACAACCTCAAAATTTCTGACTTGGTGCTTCTTAATAATCTTGTTAAGTTGAGTGATTATGATTACCGTAGCGATGTCAATGTTGATATTCTTGGACATATATTTGAAAACTCGCTTGCAGAGATTGAGAAGTTGAAATATGAGCTGGCGGGAATTGAGGGTTATGAATTGCAGGATTCGGGCAAGCGTAAGAAGGACGGCATTTTCTACACGCCGCGTTATATTACATCTTATATTGTAGAGAATACGATTGGCAAATTGTGTAACGATAAAAAGGCGGAACTTGGGCTTGACAATGAAGATGTTTTTTTGCCGACAGAAACGAATGGTAAAAAACAAAAAAAATCCGTACCGCATCCGTTGCTTGAAAAGTTGGAGTCGTATCGCCGATGGCTTTTAACGTTGACGATTTGTGATCCGGCTTGCGGTAGTGGGGCGTTTCTTAATGCTGCGTTGGACTTTTTGAAAGATGAACATTATTTGATCGATAAATTAACAGCAAAATTACTCGGTCACTCATTGGTTTTTTCCGAATACGAAATATCAATTTTGGAAAACAATCTCTTTGGTGTTGACATAAATGAGGAGAGTGTTGAGATAACAAAATTAGCGTTATGGTTGCGCACGGCAAAACCAAATCGTAAGTTAAATTTTCTTGACGAAAATATCAAATGCGGTAACTCATTGATTTCCGATCCGAAAATCGATCCCGAAAAAGCGTTCGACTGGCACAAGGAATTTCCGCACGTTTTTAAGAAAGGCGGATTCGATGTCGTGATCGGAAATCCGCCGTATGTTGATTCGGAAACGATGGTCAATGCCGGTTTGACAAACCAGCGAAATTATTTGTCTCAAAAAATGCAATATGCTAAAGGCAATTGGGACATGTATATTGCTTTTTTGGAACGTGCTTTTATGTTGCTAAAAAATAGCGGACTAATGTCGATGATTACTCCCGATAAGTGGCTTGTCAAACCTTTTGGTGACGCGATTCGGCAAGGATTGTTTGATAAATTTATTTTCCTGACAGAGTGCGGCAGAGATGTTTTTGATGATGCTTTGGTTGATGCGGTGATTATTGGAATTGGTACGAAAAATTCGGCGGAGATACAGACCGCCCGAATGAAAAGCGAAGTAATAACCGTTCTTGATAAAACTCCCAAGTGCGAACTTTTGCCGCCTTATCATTTGGATTGGTTGTTATCTGATTCGATCTGCTTTCTCAAAAAAATTCAAAAGATTAAAAACACGGTTGGAGACATTTTCAATATTTCGTGCGAAAATGCCTGTGCGACTTCAGACTGTTACAAATTAAAACCGTTTATTGAAGATCGTGAATTTCGCCCTAAATCCGATCTCAAAATAATCAATACCGGTACGATTGATAAATATGTTCCGTTATGGGGGATTGCCAAAATGACTTATTTGAAAGATAAGTACAAAAATCCCGTTGTCAATAAACAACAATTCCTCGAACATTTTACAAATTCTTATGGACGCAAAAGTATTCGCCCAAAATTGATCATTAAAGGATTAACCTTGTTGGATGTTTGCCTTGATGAATCGGGAGTTATTATTCCGGGCAAAGCAACAATCATAATTTCGCACAATAATGATGACATTGCTGAATTGCGTGCGGTTATGGCTTTGTTCAATTCCAAATTGGCGTTTTCTTATATCAAAGAAAAGTATCGCGGCGCAACATATAATCAAGGTGTAACATTTACAACCGAAATGATTTTGAATTTACCGTGTCCGAAAACTTTTCACAACTACGCAGACAGATTGACGCAACTTTCCATTAAGAGAGAAAAAATAACTCCGGCAATTATTGACGAACGGATTAAATTTTCACACCGGCTTCGTGATAACTTTCAAACAATTCGACAGACCGAGTTGCTTGACCGATTTGACAAATTAAATTTTACGCAATTCAT
>JAISQS010000703.1 GCA_031274045.1 Planctomycetaceae bacterium
GGTAAAACCAACCCGCCCCAACGGGGCAAAAAGCCCATAGCACAGGGCAACGCCCTGTGAAAAATCGCCCCCAATAACCCTCGCCCTGAAAGGGCAAAAGCCAAAATAGGATCGCCAAAACGCATTGGTGATCGTAAGGTGGGCAACCGACCGCTGGGCGGTTGCGTCGGCGCAAGCCGACAACTGGATCGCCAACACGCATCGGCAAAACCAACACTCCCTACGTTTTGGGCGTTTTGGTTTTGCCAATGCGTGTTCCGCTCCACTGTTTTCGGCTTGCTCCGCTCGCCGAAAACGTAACCGCCCGCCTCTGTGTGTAATTCGGAATGCGGAATTCGGAATTAGGAGCAGTATCTTTAATTCCGAATTCCGAATTCCGCACTCATAATTACTCCAACCCGTTTTGGCGTTCAGTTCCAACTTTTTTGGTTCAATTACACACAGAGGCGGGCGGGACGCCCGCGTTCCAGTCCATTTCCGCTTCGCGGAAATTTTTTTCCTTGCCGCGAAGCGGCGAAGGACTGGAACGCGGGCGTCCCGCCCGCCTCTGTGCATTAGGAAACCGAACGAGTTTGGAAGGAACGCCAAGACGTGTTGGAGAACATTTGCCAAAACGTCTTGGCGTTCAGTTCCAACTTTTTTGGTTCAATTACACACAGAGGCGGGCGGGACGCCCGCGTTCCAGTCCGTTTCCGCTTCGCGGCGGACTTTATAACGAGACGTAACCGTCCGGTGGTCGGTTACCCACCTTACGTTTACCAATGCGTTTCATGCTCCTGTTGTTTGTTTGCCTATTTATTTTAAGAATTTGTGAAGCAGAGTTCTTGTTCGATTCTTTCTAGTCTTGATTCGATTTGGTTATCGATTACGCCGAGAGCGGTTTCGAGTACGCATCCGCCGCTTGAGATTTTGCCGTCCGGTACGATTTGAGTCTGTGCCGCAACCGATAACTCGTCAACCAAAAGATCAATTTGCGGTTTCAACGATTCATAATCGTCAGGGTTGATTCGTATTTTTATCGAGGTACTGCCGGTGCCTAGTTCCAACGATTCACGTATCAACCGCAACGGCACATCAATCATGTTCGGTAACTCACGGCTTATCGCGCGATTGGCAATCAATACGGCAAAATGTATCGCGCTCTGTTCCCATAGTTGTAGAAAAGATTGACGCGCTGTTTCAAGCCGATCAATCATAATTTTGAGTGCGGGCATGAGCGTTTCAAGTTGTACGCCAAGTTGTATGCTTGCTTCGTTACGGACTCGTTCCGCGTAGTCAACAGTTGCCTGTAATTCGCCGTCTGCGTAGCCTTTGGCAGTACCTTCGCTGTAACCGATATTGTATCCGTCTTCGTATCCGGTCTTTTTGGCAGTCTCCTCTTCAAGACGCGCCTGTTCACGCAACGCCTTCGTCTCCGCCTCAAGTTGCGCCTTCCGTTTCTCAAAATTTGACTCCTCCTCCTGCAACTTTTTGTTCAAATCGTCAAGATGACTCCGTATCGACTCCGCCTCAATCCTAGCCCGCTCACGTGTCTGCTCAATCTCCGCAAACGCAGCCGCCCGCAAACGCGCAACCTCATCACGCGCCTCAGACGCAATCTGATTCGCATCAAACTTCACCTTAGACATAAAATCCGAAGCCTTCGCCTCAAGATCAACAAAGTTAAAAGGAACAGGACGATACTTAATCGACCTCGCTAACTCACTATCAGACATCTTAATCATAAACAATAAAAAAGTAGGAACAAGACTTATAACACACAAGCCATAAAACACATTCGCGTGACGTTAGCGACGGTAGCTTGCTACCGACGAAATTGGGCGTTTTATGCGTTGGTGATCGTAAGGTGGGTAACCGACCGCCGGGCGGTTACGTCGGCGCAAGCCGACAACTGGGGCGGAACACGTATTGGTAAAACCAAAAAGCCCAATGTCGGCAACGCCGACAATAGCCGCGTAGCGGCGACGGACTGGAACGCGGGCGTCCCGCCCGCCTCTGTGCGTAATAGAACCGAACAAGTTGGAACTGAACGCAAAGACGTGTTGGCAAATGTCCTCCAACACGTCTTGGCGTACCTTCCAAACTTTTTTGGTTTCCTAATGCACTTAGGCGGGCGGGACGCCCGCGTTCCAGTCCGCGCCGCTTCGCGGCGAACTTCGAGGGTGGGACACCCGCGTTCCTGTCCGTTGTCTATCTCCGATATGATTTTACTTTTTCTGTCAAAATTTTTCTTGCGTTTTCGATGTCGGTTTCGTTTATCATTCCCGCCGCCTTCAACGAACTACGCATCAAATATTCTTCCGCCGGTGTGAATTTACTTGTAATACGCTCAATAAATCGCGGATTCGCACCAACCAACGCGAACATTGCCGTCGTCATATCAACATTGCGGAATAACGTCATTAGTTGTGTGTCGTCAAGTTGGTCGAGTTCGTCGAATGCGATTCTATTTTTATTTTTGTCAATCCGCCGTTTTATCTCTGTTGCAATCTCAAATAAAATCGGCGTGTTAGTCAAATGGAAACCGGATAGTTTTATATCGGTTACGCGATGTCCGATGTCGCGTTGGGTTGTTGTCGCAAATTTTGCGATGATTTCACCGGCTTGCGAATCCGGCAAATGCGAAATCACTATCGCAATCGTTTGCGGATGCTCTTCAAAAATCACCGCCGCAATTTCAGAAGAATCTATATCAAATAAAAACTCAAACGGGTTGCCGTCTGTTGTATTATTTTTTAGTTCGGTATTTTTTGTTGCGCTATGTATGGTTTGGGTGTGGTTGTGTTGATTGTGATCGTATGAGTTTGAATTTGAATTTGTGTTTATGGTTGTGGTTTCGTTTGTGGTTTGCAAGGCGAGTCTGTTTGCGGTTTGCGGCAATGGCGATCTTATTGAGATGGGGTTGTAAGTGCCGGAGGCGAGTTCAATTGTTTCGGATGAGTTTTTTTGTCTGCCGTTATTTGGGCAATATTTTCGACCGGCGGCATGAAGAAACTCTACGGCAAGTTTGTCCGATTCTTGCAATGTAATTTTTCCAATAGACATAATCTCACGCCGCAACAAAACCGCCGTGTCCGCGTCAAGATGATTCAATAATTGCACAACCGTATCCCACTCTAAACCGCTCAACAATTTAGCTGTTTTTTTAATTCCATTCATTTGTTTTTC
>JAISQS010000035.1 GCA_031274045.1 Planctomycetaceae bacterium
CATAGCCCGAACCTGACCCTGACCCTGATCCTGACGACCCCGATCCTGAACCTGATCCGCTGCTGCCTCCGCCCGTCTGGGCAAAAAGTTGACCCGATAACACAACAAAAATCAAACACGAAAAAATCAAAGCAAATAATTTAACTCTCATTTCAACATCTCCTTTACAGTTTTAACCTATCTCAAAAAATTGAGTCCAAACTCAATACAACTCACCTTGACGGTCACAAATTTGTGTTTTCTGCCATCAAAACAATACAGAAAATAATACAGTTTAACCCCGCACATTGAATTGAGACTTTGTACTATTCGGAGTAAATCCGAACGATGATAATAATAATCCTAAAAATATCGTTTGTACACAATATAGAAACTGCGTAAATATTCCGCCGCCGTTAGCAACGGGGGCTTGTTACCTCGTTATACCAAACAAGTTTTTTTGAGAATACGAACCATACGAAAAATACAAAATAAACGAAAAGAGTTGATGGTAAAATTTCGTTTTTTTCGCCTATTTTGTTTATTCCGTATTCTCTAAAAAAATAAGATATCGAAAGATGTGTGGTACAACAAGGGAAAGCCCATACGTTGTGCCACACAAGTTTTTTTGAGAATACGAACCATACAAAAAATACAAAATAAACGAAAAGAGTTGATGGCAAAATTTCGTTTATTCCGCATATTTTGTTTATTCCGTATTCTCTAAAAAAATAAGATACCGAAAGATGTGTGGTATAACGAGGTGAGTGCGCCGACGTAACCACACGGCGGTCGGTTGTCTACCTTACGTTGATGACATTTCCTATTCTGTATGATTTGAATTCTGTTTCTTTGATGATTTCTTCTGCTTTGTCAGCTTGAACTACCAGCACCAAGCCCGTCCCCAAATTGAAAACGCGGCTCATCTCTTCGCTATCGACATTGCCGATTTTTTGCAACCATTCAAAAACCGGCGGCAACTCCCGCTTCTCCTCCAAATTGACCGCCAAACCCGAAGGCAATATCCGCGTCAAATTGCCCAACAACCCGCCGCCAGTAATATGAGCAATTCCACGAATCCCCTTGTTCGCCCCGTACTTTTTGAGCAGCCTCAACACCATCGAGACATAAATCCGCGTCGGCGTTAACAACAGTTCAGAAACACTCTGCCCCGCAAATTGAGCAACACCAATCGGCACCTTGTCCGTCGGCGACATCCCGCCAATGTCAAAAACTATCTTCCTCGCAAGACTAAACCCATTCGAATGAAGCCCACTCGACTCCACCCCAATCAACACATCACCCGCCCCAATCGACCCGCCATCCAAAAGATTTTTTCGCTCAACCACCCCAACACAAAACCCCGCCAAATCATAGTCCCCTTGCCGGTAAACACCACTCAATATCGCCGTCTCACCACCAAGCAAAGAACAACCAGCCTCACGACAACCCAAAACAATCCCCCCAACAATCTCCTCCAATAAATCAGGATCATCCTTCGGCATCGCAACATAATCAAGAAAGAACAACGGCTCCGCTCCACAACAAATCGCATCATTGACACTCATCGCAACAAGATCAATCCCAACCGTACCATGACGGTTCGCCATCGTCGCAACCCTCAACTTTGTCCCCACACCATCCGTACAAGATACCAAAACCGGATCATCATACCGACCACTCACGTCATTGCCCGCCAACTTGTAAAGTCCGGCAAAACCACCATCCAAACGAATCACACGCTCCGAAAAAGTTGACCCGACCAACGAAGGAAGCCGCGACATCGATTCCGCATAGAGTTCCAAATCAACCCCCGCGTCCTTGTAATTCACCCCCCGCGACACGGCTTTTTTGGCAACAGCAGCAGTTTTTTTGTCCTCGTGCAAATAGTCCTTTTTGCCACCGCCCTCCGCCTCCGCAGCAGCAAGTTTCCTTTGCCAACGCCACGCAGTAACAATAGAATCCTCCAAAGAAAATCGAGGTCGCCAACCCAACAACGACACCGCCTTAACCCCAGACCCAACCAATACCGGCGGATCACCCTCACGCCGCCCCACAACCGAAACCGGTATCTCACACCCCGTCACCCTGCTCGCAATATCTATTGCCTCCTTGACCGAGTATCCCTTGCCGCAACCGAGATTGTAATCGTCGGATTTGCCCGTCTCCCAAAGACGCTCCAAACCCAGCCGATGTGCCTCCGCCAAATCCTGAACATGAATATAATCCCGAATACACGTCCCATCAGCCGTCGGATAATCACCACCAAACACCCGCAATACATCCCGACGACCCAACGCAACATCAAGAATAATCGGAATCAAATGCGTCTCCGGCTCATGCAACTCCCCAATCACTCCATCAGGATCAGCACCCGAAGCATTGAAATAACGAAACACACACGATAACAACCCATACGCCTCACCATAATCCCGAAGCGCACGCTCAATCACCAACTTTGTAAATCCGTAAGGATTGATCGGATTCTGGGGATGCGTCTCCGTAATCGGTATCTCCATCGCTTGCCCAAATGTTGCACAAGTCGAGGAGAAGACAAAATTATTTACTTCATGTTGCACCATTGAATCCAGCAAGGTCAGCGTCTTGGTGATGTTGTTGTTGTAATATTCCGCAGGCTGCGACACAGACTCACCAACATACGCATAAGCCGCAAAATGCATCACCGCATCTATCCGACGGGACTCAAATACTCCATCTATAAACTCCCGATCACCAATATCACCCTCAAAAAACTCACCCCAACACACACTCCCACGATGCCCACGAGATAAATTATCCACAACGACAGTCTCATAACCCGCCGCATTCAAATATTTATTAACATGAGACCCAATATAACCAGCTCCACCAACAATCAATATAGACACAATAAACTCTCCTCTTCTTTGAATTATTACTGAAACAAAAAAACATACACACAATACGTAAACGTAGGGCATCGCCCTCGCTATACCACACATCTTTTTGAGATATTTTTTTGAGAATACGAAATAAACGAAATAAACGAAACATAACGAAATAATTTTTTTTAACGCGAAACACGCTAAAAAACGAAAATCGCGAAAGTGATTTTAAAAATTGTGTTCATTAAAATTGTGTTTATTAAAATTTCGCGCATTTTGTATTTTCGTGTATTTCGCGTTAAAAAAATTTTCGAAATTACTTTT
>JAISQS010000037.1 GCA_031274045.1 Planctomycetaceae bacterium
GCGGCGATGTCTCTCCAACAGACAAATGATAAATTGCCGCCACTCCGCATTCTTCATTGAGTTCACTCATATAATTTATTTATAAATTAAACAAAAACAACTTATACCAAATCCATACCACAATCAAACTACACCAAAAATACCAAAAAATACATAAAAAATACCTCCGTTAGCGACGGGGGCTTGCCCCCTTGCTATACCACACATCTTTTGAGATGCTTTTTTTTGAGAATACGAAATAAACGAAAAATACGAAACATGACGAAATAGTTTTTTTAACGCGAAACACGCTAAAAAACGAAATTCGCGAAAGTAATTTTTAAAATTGTGTTCATTAAAATTTCGCGCAATTTGTATTTTCGTGTATTTCGCGTTAAAAAAATTTTAGAAATTACTTTTCGTTTATTCCGTATTTTTCGTATGGTTCGTATTCTCAAAAAAGATGTGCGGTATAACAAGGCGGGACGCCCGCGTTCCAGTCCGTCACCGCTTCGCGGCGAACTTGTGTGGTACAACGAGACCTCGCCCCTACGTTACCAACACGTTTTCCGCCCCATCTCGTCAGGGGCAAGCCCACATCGATAACATCGACGCGAGCGTTTGGTAAACGGTTGCCTACCTTGTTGTCTTTTCGTGTTGTGCGTGTTGAATTGATTTTAACGGCTGTCTTATTATTTTGTCGGTGTCAAATTCTAAATTTGTTTGACTTGCACCGTTTTTTGAGATACGGTTAGGAAAGCAGGATTCATTGCGACCACCAAGCATAAAAATAATACGTACCAAACAACCAATACAAATAAAACCAAAAATCGAATTTGAAAAAGAAAGAGAACAAAAAAAGATGAGCGGAATAACCGAAAAATTTAACGTTGCGCTAAATCAATTCAACAACCTACAATCAAAATTTGTACCATTGGGTCAAAGCGTCGAACTACTAACCCAAAAATTAAACACCGTTACACAATCAATCGCCGAACTCGAAGTAGAATTACTCAGAGTCAAATTGGTAACAGACGGTGCCAACAATGACTTCGCCTCAATTGCCGAAATCTTGAACGAACTGCAAACCGACACCGAAAAATTAAATCACAACATCGAAGAAAACGAAACTCTACGCGAATCAATGACCACAATGTTCGGCGAAGCCTTCAACGTCGTATCAAAATTCATAAATACCGCCAAACAAATCGGAATCATCGATAACGATCGCGCAAACCAAATACTCTCAAATAACTCCACCGCAAACACAATCAACACAACCACAGAAAATATAACCCCCGAAATCATAGACGAAAGCAACAACGAAAATATCCCCGATCCTCACGATATTCACAATACATCAGATACCGTTGAGAAGTCAGACGAAGTTGACAATCCGCCAGTCAATATCAGTGACTCGCTGCAAACTGAATCCGCCGAAAAAGATTTTTTGACATCGTCCGAAATGGCAAATCAACTCGACTTGCCGCCGCTCCAATTCGGAACGCCGGCAAATACCGACAACAATTTGCCAAACACCACCGAAGATTTTGACAACACCAATCCTGATAACACCGACATCATCAACAACCAAGATACCAACCCAAACACCACAATCAATTCCAACCAAAACACAGAAGACGATCTCGAAGCAATTCTTGACGACATCAGTAAACCATTGTCAACATCATGACACGCGACCGGCAATTTTCATAAGAATTTTGCGTAGACTTTTTTTCTGTCCCACGCGGCGAAACCCTGCTTTATGTAGGCTCGCAAGGCTGGACTGTTTTGTTCGTCTACGGCTGTCGTGATGAAATTACGACCGCGTTTTGCCGATGTCAATTTGGCAAACTTAATAATTTCATCCGCCAAACCAAACCCGCGATATTGCTCAACCAAACCCATGTACGTCAACTCCATCTGCTCCGCACCCGCATCAGATAAAAGCAACACCCCAATATACGCATCATCAGTTTTTTGATCGACAGTTTCCTTTGTAATTTTGCCGCGAATAAAAAACCACAGATCAGGACAAAACAAATTCTGTTGCTGATACTCATCCAGAATACTCTCAACCGGAGTTATCATATTCAATCGCGGAAAATCCGCCGTGTTCTTATACGTCAACTTCATCAATCGCTCAAATTCATCTCGCCGCACCGCTAAATCGTAGCTTTTGTCTATCGCGTATTGTTCAAATTTCGTAATGATATTTTTTGGCGGCACGTCAATATTTGCGGTATTTTTGGAGTCAGTTACGTCACCGGATTTTGCAGCCAGCATCAACATATCCGAAAGATATAAAAAACCACAAGACATAATCACCGGTTCGTTGACCGGTTGATTATTGTCGGTCATCAGGATAATTGCCGGAGCGTTGAGTGATTTGGCATAAATATCTAACCGCTCAAAAAACGGAGCCATCGAATAATTGCCGGACATTGCCGGATGCCAAATCATAACAAAACCATCCGGTCGAAATTGCGATATCAATCCGCCAACAACAACCCCATCATCTAACGCAACAAAAATCCCGTCCGGCTGAATCGCATTCGACTCGACAAGATCAAAGATCAACTTTTTACGTATCGCAAATTCAGCTTCCGAAAGATGCTCAAAAATGATCCTAACAACATCACAAATCATGTCCGCCGACGGACAAGTGATTATTTCCATAAATTTAAATTTTTTGTTTATAAACGCCGCCGCGAAGCGGCGCGGGACAGGAACGCGGGCATCCCGCCTCGTTATACCACACATCTTTTAAGATGTTTTTTTTTGAGAATACGAAATAAACGAAAAATACGAAACATAACGAAATAATTTTTTTTAACGCGAAACACGCTAAAAAACGAAATTCGCGAAAGTGATTTTAAAAATTGTGTTTATTAAAATTGTATTTATTAAAATTTCGCGCATTTTGTATTTTCGTGTATTTCGCGTTAAAAAATTTTTAGAAATTACTTTTCGTTTATTTTGTATTTTTCGTATGTTTCGTATTCTCAAAAAAGATGTGCGGTATAACGAAGTGTCCAGCTCGCGTTCCGGTCGATATTTGTTTTTTTCTTAAAAGATGTACAATGTTACCCTCTTTGAGCGTTTGTTGTGTGTGTTGTGTTTGCCGTGTACATTTGGGTAAGCCCGCAAATTGATGAACGAAAATCAAAGAATAAATAAAATCAAAGGGTAAGGCTGCGTGACTAAAAGAAAGTTCCATATTTTTCAATCCGTTCTATGCTTTCGAGTTATTACATTCCGTTAGGAATGTATCGCTAGGTAGAACAATTCACAATTTGATTACATTCCGATAGGAATGTATCGCTCGGTAGAAAATGAAGCCCCCGCCGAGTCCTCGCATTCCGTAGGAATGCAACCCCGTGACTTGCCCAATGGCGGCATTTGCGTAATGCGGAATGCGGAATGCGGATTGTCAGGACTTACGCAGATTTTCAATATAAACGTTGTAAAACGTTTGTATAAAAATTCTTTATCTGCGAATATCTTTAAAATCTGCGTTATCTGCGTGCTAAAATACGTTTAAGGGTTTAGAACGAATATTTCGCTGATATATTACGTTCCGTATTCTTGTATTATTAGGCTTGGATGTATGTATTGTTTCTTGCGAAGTTGTGCATTGCGATTATATTTTCGTGTGGAGTGTCGCGGGTAATTTCACAGCCTGCACCGACGATATAATTTGACTTAGCTTGACGCAAACAATCAGACAACAAATTCCGAATCAACTCCGGCGTACCGTTGCGTAGAACTTTGACCGGATCGAGATTGCCAGCCAAAACCTGATCGGCTCCGGTTTCATCACGCGCTTTGTCAACCGGCACCATGAAATCAAGATCAATCATATCACAACATAACTTTCCAATATCCGCCAAACTACGCTTTATGTTTCCGCAAATATGCAACCGCACCCGACCGCCAGCCGCATGAATATTTTCAACAAGCTGCTTCTCAAAAGGGAACACTATATTTCGGTAAATTTGAGGTCCCACCAAAGACGCAGCCGCATCACCAACACCAATAATATCACATCCGGCTTCTATTTGAGCTTTTGCAAAATGAGTTGCCATCTGTGTTGTGAAGCCGAACAACTCTCGCACAAAATCGGGATCATCCATGAAATCCGTCATCAAATTGTTAATGCCCCGTAAATCCGCCGCCTCCGCACAAGGTCCCTCAACCCAACCCTCAATAAAACGTTCTCCCTTGATCTTTTGGGCAAATAATCGGGCAGCTTGAACGCGGTCATACATGCGGCTATTCTCCTTGAGAGCATCCGGCACAACAAGCGTCCGCAACCGCGTTTTGTCCGCAAGAAGTGCATTAGACTCATCAACCGCCGGAGGTTGATCGTCAAAATGAAGAACCGCACCGCCGCAATCAGAAACCTCACGCGCCGGATCACTTATACACGAAACGTAATCAATATCAAACTTCAATGCCGTCTCCAATTGAGCCTCAACAAGCAAACGATAATCAGTCGTATACTTGCCGTAAGGAATGCCAATTTGATCCGCCGCGAACATCATTGTAATAGGCATAAACGCCAAATTATCAGTTGACCGTCGCTCCAAAACCGCCAAAACTCTCTCATAACCATTCATCGTAACCTCTCAATAAAATAGATGTCCGAATGCCTGAACCATTTGATAAAATTAATTTAATGATTGCACAAAATTTTATTTTCACGCATCCAAAGCCATCGCAAAAATCAAAACCAATCTGTCAACCAACCAACCAATCAATCACATAATTCAATCAGCTCAATCATAGTTCAAACGCTTATTGTTTTTTTTAGGCAAAAAGCCATAATGATCCGCCTTTTCAAGGTTGACCGTTTATGGCAAACAAACCGATTTCAAAACCAACCTCACACAAATAATACTACCCATCCACCGATTGGGCAAGCGACACGAAATTATTATTGTCAACAGATTACACAGATTTAACAGATTTTAATAAAACTAATCTGTATTAATTCTGTTGAAAATAATAACCAACAACAATAACAAAACATGACAACAATTTACAATATTCTCGATCAAATCCGTGAAGCGCAGCAATCGGAGCGGGACAAGGGAACCCGTTTTGAGGAGATTGTGCGTCTCTATCTCAAGCACGAGCCGGAGTGGAAAAACCAATTCAAAAACGTTGTTCTCTGGTCAAAATGGGAAGGGCGAAAAAATCGTCCTGATACCGGTATTGATCTTGTTGCTGAAACTCACGATGGTCGATATGTTGCCGTTCAGTGTAAATGCTACGGCAAAGAACACCGTATCCAAAAGGGTGATATTGATTCGTTCCTTAGCGCGTCGAGCAAAAAAGAATTTGTTCGCCGGATTATAGTCGCGACAACAGGATTCGGCATAAACGCGAAAGAAGCCATCAAAGACCAATCTCCGCCGGTTCACACAATCGGTCTCTTGGATTTGGCAAATAGTCAAATTAACTGGTCAGTGTACGACAATAAACGGGGCAATGTACCGCCCGTTTTGTAAATGTTTTTTACATTTTGACAAACATTGGATTCACCGACAATACCAAATGCCGCGTATCTTTCCCGAACCGGAAGTTGAAAACATGGCAATATGTTTAGAGGCACCAGGAGGAAAGACAAATTTTAGTACACTAATAACAAACACGTTACCCGATTTGCATTTGTTTGGATCAACGCAATGTTTCCCTTATTACGTTTACGAGTCTGCGAAACCTACAAAGGGCGTATTGGTAGATGATGTTATTTTGGAAGGGGAGCGGGTTGGTGATTATGTTCGGCGGGAAAATATAACTGATTTTGCTTTGCAAAACTTCCGCGAACATTACAAAGACAACACCATAACAAAACGCGATATTTTTTATTACATTTACGGCATATTGAATTGCCGCAGCTATCAGGAACGTTTCGCCGCCGAGTTGAAAAAACAATTACCGCGTATTCCCTTTGCCTACGATTTTCGCTCCTTCGTTCGGGGCGGTCAAAAACTGGCGGAGTTACATTTAAATTACGAAACGTTAGAACCGTTTCCCTTAACAGAAAAAATCACCGGCACTCTAAACTACCACGTCAACGAAATGCGCTTCCCAAGCAAAACCGACAAAACAAAAATTATTTACAATTCAAGTTTAACATTGGAAGGGATTCCGCCTGAAACCTATCGTTGTGTTGTCAATGGCAAGTCGGCGTTGGAATGGATTTTGGAACGTTATAAAATTTCCACACACAAAGAAAGCAACATAACAAACGATCCAAACGATTGGTGTACCGAAAATAATAACGAACGTTATATCGTTGATTTGGTGAAGCGGATTGTGCGGTTATCGGTTGAAAGCGTGAAGATTATCGAACGTTTGCCGGAATTGGTATTTTGAATAATATAGACTATCGTATACTTCCGGCGGTCATAAAAATGACGTTAGGCAGGAAGGCATTAGGCAGCGAACCTAATGCCTCAAGCCTTCCCGCCTATATGGGGTAAAAACATAAATTTATTACCGCCGAAAGTATAAAAACATGAAAGGCACTTCAACTTAAAAGTGAGGATCATTATGAGTATGGGAAAAGCTCTTCAACGAGGTTTTTTAAGGTTGTTTCAAATGAACAAGAGTAATATTATCGTTCACAAGAACTATGGGAGTGAAAATGCTACGGCTTTTGAAGTTGTTGGCATGAAGAATAATGAGAAAAATCGCCCAAACAATGTAATGTTTCAGTTTTCTGAGTATGTTGATATTGTGGTCGGTGATGTTTTACAACAAAAAGACGGAAGGATTCTTTGGAAGGTGTATGAACTCGATGAAAATATCATTGATGGGACTTTACTATACTTTGAAGCTAAAGTTCGGAAGTTAGAATCCCTGGCTCCAATGCCTTCCGGTATTACTATTTCAAATGTAAGTGGAAACATTCAATTAGTGGTCATAATTCCCAACAAAATATTACTGTTACTAATACAGTAAATCATGCCATCGAAAAAATCCATGAGATACTCAATGAAAGTAGTCTTAATTCTGAACAGGAAGAGGTTGTTACCGATGCGCTTGATATAATTTCAAACGCCATCGATAAAGAAAAAACACCTACTTTACTGGAACGAATTCATAAAAAACTTTCACTGATATCGGAAATATTTGAATCGTCAGAAAATATTCGTACAAAAATGATGCCGCACATAGAGACAATTATTAATTTTTTTCAATAGTTTTTTGACGCTTTTTCCATCACAACCTATCGCCTCTAATATGTCGTAATATTATGCACGCGAGCAGTATTACCCCAACGGGAATGAAATACAAAAAATACCCTCTTTTCGCAAACGCTCCCGAATAGTTACGTTTTTTATTAAAACCTGTATAATATGTAAAATCTGTTGACAATAACAAAAAAATGAAAGGAAAATCCAATGCAGATATTACTTGAAGTGCCGGATGCCCAAGCAGCATCGTTTATGGAAGTATTGAGTTCGTTTCGGGACGTGGTTGTCAAACCGGTGCCGAATGAAATACCGAAAACGGCAGAGTCTCATTGTACCGCCGATGATTTCGATGTCCCAATGGAAGGTTATTGGGACGGCAGAGAAGAAGAACGCCCGCCTTTTGTTATCGGTTGTCTCAAAGGACAAATTTGGATGGCGGACGATTTTGACGCACCATTGGAAGAATTTAAGGAGTATATGGAATGATTATTTACGCGATACGCATATTGCTATTTGGGCGTTGGGTGAAGACAAACGGCTGTCGAAACCGATAGCCCGAATCGTTGCGAATAAGGTTATACACAAGACAGTTTAACCTTACTAAATCAATAAAAAACCAATCAGTAAAATCTGTTGGCTATAATAACAAAAAATAAATCGAACTGTTATAACGAAAGGAGAATCCAATGCAGATATTGCTTGAAGTGCCGGATGCCAAAGCAGCATCGTTTATGGAAGTATTGAGTTCTTTTCAGGACGTGGTTGTCAAACCGGTAGAACAAAATATCCAAATGAACGATTTTGATGTCCCAATGGAAGGTTATTGGGACGGCAGAGAAGAAGAACGACCGACACCGGTTTTAGGATGTTGTGAAGGGATGGGGTGGATTGCCGATGATTTTGATGCTCCGTTGGAAGAATTTAAGGAGTATATGGAATGAACTATTTACTTGATACGCATATTGCTATTTGGGCGTTGGGTGAAGACAAACGGTTGTCAAAATCGATAGCCCGAATTTTTGCGGATGAAGAATGTAAAAAATACATCAGTATTGCTTCCGTTTGGGAGATGGCAATTAAAATCCGTTTGGGGAAATTGAATTTTCCGAACGGTACGGTCGGTTTTGTGCAAGCGTTATACCGAAACGGGATCGAACTTCTTCCTATCCAACT
>JAISQS010000093.1 GCA_031274045.1 Planctomycetaceae bacterium
TTCCGCGTACATTTCCTGTTCGCAAGCCAGCCATTTGTTTTGCTTCGGATTCCAAAGCCAGTCAATCCGCAAACCGTCCATTCCTGTTTTTTTGAACGCGTCCTCAATAGAATCACACAAATAATCGAGGTATTTTTGAGTGTAAGGAATATGATAATCCGTCGGCGTGCCGTAACTGTAAGACGGGTTATTTTGTCCCCACAACCAATTTGCCCCGAAACAAAAATAACCGAAAACCTTCATGTTTTCCTTGTGACCGAGCTGCACCGCGTCGGTAAGAAAATCATGTTTGAGGTTCGGTTGTTCGGGAACGACGCTGTTTTTGTACCACGCGTAACCGTTACATGAAACGGCGAAAGTGACGACGGCATTGCACCCGAGTTCTTTGTGCCAGCGTATATGTTCCACCGGATCGGCTTCCGCCCAACGACCCGGTTTTGCCCAAGTGTTACCGCCTCCGTTCGTGCTGCGATCCCAATTATAATCAACGCAAAACGCCTTGATTGATTCCGTGATCGCTTCGTTTGTTTTCTCATTTGCTGCTAAAAAAGATTGAGCGGACAAGCCCGCGATTACCGCGCCGCTTGTCAATAAAAATTGTCTGCGATTTGTAAGTGTCATGTTATTTTCTTTGGGTTAGGGGTTAAAAAATATAAAATTTTGTTGCGCAAAAAAATTGTATACGTAACACGCTTTCAATATTTTTAGCAAGGAAATCACGGAAGGACGGAAATTTTTAAAATTCATTTTCCGCACATTCCGCGCTTTCCGTCTTTCCGCGTTAAAAATAAAAACTCTGCGTTCTCCGCGCCTCCGCACGAAATAAAAGATATTGCACGCAACGAAATTTTTATAATTACTGGCAGTATAGTTTTGGTAAATTGTTGATGATGTTCATGCTTTCGATGCTCAATTGCACGATGCGTTTGATTAAGTTGATGATGTATTTTGGATCGCCGCACTCAATACACCAATCGTTCGGATCGTTTATTATTCCTGTCTCTTTGTGGATTGTTATTCTGTAACGCTCTATGATCCACTCCAATGCCGATTTGCCATTGACAACATAATCGAATGCTTCACGCGGAATATTTTCTAATGATAAATTTGAGTTGTAAAAAATTCTGTTCTTGTCTGTTTTGTCTGTAAATTGCATTTCGCGGATGCGGTATTTTGATTCATCTTTTGTGTGAATTGTCTTGTCAAAAATAGTTTCTTTGAGCGGATACATTGGCAATGTCTCATAATTCAAATGTAAATTTGCCAATTGCCTGCCTGCATTCGTGAAAGTGCGAAAGTCGTTTGTAAATGGAATTTGCGGTAGTTGTTTTTTTAATTCGGGCGCGAAACGTTTTTGATATTCACGGCAATTCAATACGCCGTAGACATAATAAAAAATGTCGCGTTTTGTTATCGTCTTGTCGTTATAATGTTCTTTGAACATCGCAAGGGCAGCGTCGGTTATATTTTCGTTGCGCAAATATTTATTCGTTTTACCGGTCTGTTCATAGACATAAAACGGAAAACACCGCGCATTCGCGAGTATTTGGATATCGGGCAAAATATTGACAATAACCGTACTAAATTCTTTCACCACGCCAGTCCCACAAACACAAATCGCCTCATTCACAAAATCACCTATCGGGAATATACGCGGCAATTGATAAACACGCTCGTTAAAACTTCGATGAAAGTATGAGTTGATTTTGTTAAACGGGCGATACATGCTGACCGTACAATTATTTTCTTGAAATTGATGAATCACGCTGGACAATAAATCTCTTTTCACATTATGCGTCCAACTAATTTTTGATAGATTGCCTTTTTCAAAATGAATTTTTGAATGTTCGTTATTGAGAAATGTTTCAATTGCTGCTTCAATATCACCATGCTTTTGATAATATTTCTTATACGAGTCTACTTGCTCATTATAAAAATCGATCATCCGATTCATGTTCGCGGACAAATTTTTTTTGGAAAAATTATAACACCACGCGTCGCGATTCGTCGAAAGTCCAAGCGATGAAACCCTGAAAATTACAGGCTCATTCTGATTACAATTCTCAAGACGACACCCTCCAATCTCATTGCAACCACGCACACGGTCGCGTTGTGCGGATCGCAAATTAGCAATTCGAATATTAAACCGATCACCGCATAAATATGAATCAAAATCATCAGTTCGTTGATTTATCCAATCATATTTTTTATTGGGCGTGATAATTTGCCAATTTATATTTTTGATATTTTGCAACTCGTGAATTTTTTTTAATTTTTCCTTTCGCTCAAGATAATCGCCAATGTCATAATAATGGATTTTGCAATCTTGTTTTTGATTTTTCCTTTCAGGATTTTTTATCAAAATTGTAATCGCTATCGGCGCGCGGCAACCTACACCGAAAATTTTCCCTCCTTCCCTTCGTGATATTTCGCCAGATGTTCTTTGATTTCCGTGACAATTGAGAACATAAATATCCGTGAACTCTTCGGCAAAACACTTCCTCACACCGTCCGCAGAATTACTATCAATAAACGAACCATTGGTCACAACTCCGATTACTCCCTTTTGCGCAACGATATCTGAAGCCCATCGTATTGCTCGAATGTATGAATCGTAAAGTGTCCGTTTGCTTGTTGCGGTTGATGCTTCCGCATACGTTTCAGCAATCCGTTTATCAAGTCTTGGATATTTTAGATTTCTATTGTTATCGTTTATTTTTTTTTGCCCCGCAGAGTACGGCGGGTTGCCGATTATAACTGTAATGGGCGAAGTTGTGCTGATATTATTGCGGCGTTTTTCGTTGGCATTTTGATTCACGGATGACGTTTCACGTTGAAATTTAAGCGGTTTGTCAACTATTTGATGTTTTGATTTTCTGGTTTTTTGTTTGGCTTTTTCTTTGAAATTGTTGTTCAATTCATTCGATTGAAACGTGTCTGTCAAAACAATTCCATCAAACGGTTCATATCTCAAATCAGATCGTAAATCAGATTTTGCGGTCGGTTTCAAATACTTCTCAACCAATGAATCGTTGTATTGCTGCAATGTTGTAGAGTCACATTTTATTTTGTCATTGATATTCATTTCTTTTTTGTACATTATCTCTTGATACGCATTTTCGATATTCACCGCCGCAATATAATAAGCCAACAACACGATTTCATTCGCAAAAATTTCTCCTTGATATTTCCGTTGTAAATCATCCTGACGAATCAGACCGCTTTGTAATAATCGTACAATAAACGTCCCCGTTCCCGTAAACGGATCAAGAACATGAACCGCCTCATCCGATAAACCACAAGAAAAATTTTCACGCAAAACAACTTCAACACTCTGAATTATAAAATCCACCACCTCAACCGGCGTGTAAACAATTCCCAATCTTTCAACCATTTTTGGAAACGCCGTTTTGAAAAACTTATCGTATAACTCAAGAATAATCTTCTGTTTGCCCACAGCCGTTTCAACCGACCGCACACGTTTTCGCACACTCTCATAAAATTTCGACAACATCGCCGTCTCCGCTCCGATAGCCGAATTGCTCTCATTATTTTCATGTTTTTTTGGCGTGATATTTTTGTGTCGTTGTTTTCGTTGATCTCGTTGGTATGTTTCAAATTTGCCAATCCGAAATTTACGCTCACCACAACTTCCGTCAACATTGTCCAACAAACCAACCACACTTTCCAACGCCATCGAAATCGGATTAGTTTGCGAAAAAATCGAACTGCCGAATAACGCATCGAATATCGGCTTCGTGATTTTATGTTGCGCTAACATTTCAATCGCTTCGTTCTCGTCAATATTATTATTGATGTTCGTTTGCAGGTAGTTTAGGAACGTCAAAAATTCCGACCTGTACGGATCCGTATCAACAAGATATTGCAATTGCTCAATATGCATCCGCGCAATCTTCGCAACATCCTTCGCCCAACTTTCCCAATACTGCTTTTCACCGCATTTTTGAACGATTTTTGACAAAATCCCGAACTTCCATTGACGCACATCTTCAAAAGATAATTGCGACCAGTCCGTATTATTTCGCTCGTTCAATTCGGCTTCAATATTGTTTCGTTGTTTGTTTGTGAGGCTGTTTACTTGTCTGTTCACGTGTCTGTTTGCGAGCTTGTTTGTAAGTCCGTTTGACAGTCCGTTTGTCGATTCGTTTGTCGATTCGTTTGTCAATTCGTTTGTTAGCTTGTTTGGTTGATTCGTTGTTGTGTTATTTGGTATCTTATCGATGAAGTCAATAATAATTTTTTCTGATTGTTTTTCGTCTAATTCCATCACGTTGATTATGTTTTGAAAACGATCGTCGTGTGCGCGTAATGCTTGCAAGACATCCCAAACAATCTTGTACGTTTTGTTATCGTCTAATGCTTTCATCGGATCGATATTCGATTTTATGACGATTGGCAAGATGATGTATCCGTAATTTTTTCCGTTTGATTTTCGCATCACGCGACCGACAGATTGTACGATGTCGACTTGTGATTTTCGCGGAGTCAAGAAAATTACTGCATCCAACGCCGGAATATCAACCCCCTCCGACAAACAACGCGCGTTCGATAATATCCGGCACTCGTTGCCCGAAACCGGTTGACGCAGCCAATCCAAAGCACGATTCCGAATCAACACATTTTGAGTTCCGTCAACATGACGTACCTCACAAGTTAAAGTTGATTTGCCGTCAAAAAAAAGATTCGGCTGGATTGTTTGAAATTGTCCGCAAAAATTTTTTGATTGTTTTATTGAAGTAGTGAATGCGATCACGCGGCGCAGCGGCGAAGTTTTGCCTGACATCACTTCGTCAACACCGCCGCCTAAAACATAACGGCAGCCGATTATTTTTGCCAAATCTGCTAATATCAATTCGCGGCTACTCTCAATAATCTCACGACCGTTTGCAATATTTTTTTGTCGAAACAAATCTTCGACCAAACTATCACTCACGCCCAAAATCACAACTTTATAATCCGACAACAAACCTTGTTCGACTGCTTGAGCGAATCCGAGATAGAACAATTCTTTCCCATAAATCGTTTCATCATCCATTGACCAAATTGTGATTTCGTTCTCTTTTGCCCTTGATTTTGTAAGTGCGGAGTAGAGTCTTGGGGTTGCGGTCATGTATAACCGTTTTTTTGTACGAATAAAGTTGTTATCGTGAATGCGAACAAATTGGGACTCATTTTGGTTGTCAAATTTCGCTCCTGTTGTACGATGAGCCTCATCGCAAATTACAAGATCAAATTCGGCGGCACCGTTTTTTTGTGCGATATTGATTGCGTCGATAGATTGGTAAGTTGCAAATATGACGGTCAATTTATCGTTACGATAATTCATATTGACGTTCAGATTTTCGGCTAACGTTTTGCCGTCTGTTGTTGCCGGAATTTCGAGGTCGTCAGGAGTTGTCGGATCGGAGTCGTTCCGCTTGCCGACCATCGTATCCGAGCAAACCGAATAACAACATAACTCAATCTCGGACTCCGAAATCCATTCACGCAACACTTGAGACATGAGCGATAAAGACGGCACAAAAAAAGCTACAACACCACCCTTGCCAACATATCGCTCTGCAATTTTCAGCGAAGTAAACGTTTTACCCGTCCCGCAAGCCATAATCAATTTTCCACGATCAACCGCCGAAAAACCATCACAAACAGCATCAACCGCTTCCGCTTGATGCACTCGCAACTTTTTCTTCGCATGAAGTTTCACGGTCATTTTTTCAAGATCAAATTGAGACCAATCAATTTTACTCCGCTCAAGATCAGATAGATCAATCCGCTTAACTTTTGGAATTTGAGCGTCAATTTTGTCTGCGGCACTTTTGCTCCAATGCGAAGCAGAAGTGAAGATGATGCGTTGGACGTACTTATTTTTAGCGGATGCCGCAAGAAAAGAATCGATATGCGATTTTTGAATCACCGCGTTTTTGTCAAGAAATTGACACAGAATCGCAACCATTCCGCCGCCGTCTTTCAACTCCGCAACAAGATCAATCCCAACATTCCGTTCATTGCCGCGATTCGGATAATCAGACCAAAACCACACGTTACTGAATTGCGATTTATAAATCGGATCGTTCAAAAGATAAAGCCGAATCAATTGTTCAAATAGAGCCTCTTTGGTTGTTGTTTGATTTTTTATGTTTTGTAATTTTTGGATTATGGAGTTGATGTTCGGCATGTGTTAGAGTTTTTTTATTTGACTTTTTTATACATTCATATTGGCATTAAATGTCTCTGGTTCAGTGTGTTCGGTTTGGGCAAAGACAAGCTCGTAGTTGTTGTACATTTTTTGTGCGTTTTGCGTTGACAAACTTTGGAAGTCAAAAAGTGAGCAATTATTGCCTTCAACATGAAAATATAAAATAGCGTTTTATTTTTGTCCGAATCCTTCTAACAACCATGTCAACGCAGAACGGAATTGTTTAACAGTTACGGGCATTGTCAAGATGACTCTGTGGTGTTGCGGTGTGACGGAGTCTTCCCATTCTGATTGGTCTTCGCCTAGAACGAGAATAGCTGCGACATCTCTTAATCCGCGTCGTTGAGCGAAGTCGTTGAACGCACGTATGGCTCTTATTCCTAGTGATTGCGCGTTGAAAATAATACATTGCGCAACAAGATCATTCTCTTCAAAATACGGAATCATTTTGTCCGGATCGTCAATACATACCGCATGGTATCCGAGTTGAATCATTAGTTTTTCCAGTCCTTTTTGCAATTTTGGATTCGAGTCAATAACCATTACCGTAGCTTTTTCTAATTTTTGCAAACGTTCTTCACGGTCTTTTTGCATTGCCTCGTAATTTTCAAAACTCAACGAAGTAGCCGAATCCGTTTTCTTTTCAACATCAACCCGCTTCAATAACCCATGCAAATCTTTCAACATATCTATCGGTTTTTGGTAGCGTTGATCAGCGTTTAGAGTTAGTGCTTTGTTTACGAAAAAAGATACGGCGGCGGGTATTGATGCGTCGACTTGGTGCAATGGTTGTACGTTGAAAAATCTTGTTCTTTCCATTCTTCTTGTTCGGTCTTTTGTTTCAGCCAGAGGCGATTCGCCTGATAGCAGTTGGTACATGATGCAGCCGAGAAAATACAGGTCGCTTCTCGCGTCCATTTTTTCGCCGCCTGCGGCACGTTCCAGCGCGATGTAATCGATTGATTGTTGATTTCGCAAAATTGACGGGTCGCCGACACCATCACTTTCGCCGCTCTGCGTTATAGACGATAGCCCAAAATCGACAAGTTTCGCTTGCCCTGTTGATGAAAGCATGACGTTACTTAATTTCAAATCGCGATGCTGGAGATTTTGAGATTGAAGCGCGTAATCGAGCGCGCTACAGATGTCAATCGCAATCTTGACAACCGTTATCGGCTCAACTTTTTTACGCACTTTGAGAAAATCACGCAACGTCTGCCCCTCAACAAATTCCATTGCCATATAATGCAAAAAACCGCGCGATTCAGCACCATAAACAGGCACAATATTCGGATGTTTCAATTCGGATACGACTTTCGCCTCTTGCAAAAAATGCCGCACGAAGTTTTCGTTGTCGCTATGCCGTGCGCGCAGCACCTTGACCGCCGCAACCCGATCCGTTACCCGATGCACCGCACGAAACACACGAGCAAAAGAACCTGTCCCAATCAAATACAACGCCTTATAATTCCCAAAAAAGAATCCATTGGTCTCGCCGCTATTGAGCCGATCCACTTGATAATTTGTCAACAACCCGCGCCGCAACGCAGATTGAATAAACTGATCCGCAGTAACTTGACGCGTCCCATACTCAGCAAGAATCTCACTGACCTGCTCACGCGTCAATACCCCAACATCCTGCACCCGCTTAATAAGATCATCAATAGAAAAATCTGTCATCAAAATTATAAAGGTTAGTAATTGTGATTAGTTGATAGTCAATAATATACCGAAGCGACAAAACCGAAATAAACAAATTTCACAAAACCGCCCCAATATTCGCAATAAATGTAACAAGAAATGTTATACAACGCAAGAAACAACAAATACCCCGTTATACAACACAATTTTTTTTGAGAATACACAAAAAACGAAATCATCAGAAAATTTCGTTGGGCATTTGCAATACGGCATTCTAACAAAATTCTAACTTCACCAAGACGGGCTATGCACATCGAGAGGTCCTTCCGGTAACTTTACGTCGCTGAGTTCGTAGTACATTGGGCAATTTGATCGCATTGATATTGGCAGGTCGCGTTGGTTCCACATGACGACAGATTCATCTGCTAAATGCCATCCTTGTGCGGTGTAGAATGAGACCAGATGTTCCTTGCAATAGAGAATTGCAAACTGGAATCCTCGCTTCGCCGCCTCTTCAATAGTTACCCGCAACATCTCATGGGCAATTCCTGAATTGCGAAAATTTGGGTCAACACAAACTCCCTGAATACTTGCAACACTATAACGAAAATTCCACGTCGTCGTTATTGTCCGCACCACAACAGCAATATGACCAATCACATCTTCACCCTCACTGACAATCACAGTAAATAACGGCGACGTACTATGCCACGTACGGCAATGCTGAAATATATCCGACCAATCAGGAAAACAAAGCCTAAGCAACAACCGAATCTGCCGATCCAACTCCTCGCCAAGCTCACTCTCCTCCACAACCCTCACAACAAATGGAACCGCCATTTTGCACACACTCCACCTTGTTAATAATTCTTTTGAAAAAATAATTCACAGGAAGATAAGGAAAAATATCTGAACTTTGGTTAAGTTGATTCGACTGATTTAACTGTAATATATCAATGAAATACTTCAACGCCGTAGAAAAAACAAACCTTATTTACAACCTGATTTTCTTACAAAAACAACCTTAGTAGCCCGTGAATCACCAACAGACATAACCTTATTACCTTATTATTTCCAATCCGTTCTATGTTTT
>JAISQS010000105.1 GCA_031274045.1 Planctomycetaceae bacterium
GGGGGGACTTCGTTGGTTATTAAGGGAGGGGAAATTGGTTACCAGTTACGGTTCAGTTTTCCAAAAACTCTTTATTATTTTATGTTAGTGTACCAACAAAAAAATATAAAAGAGCCTTAAAATTTAGCGTATTTCGTATTTTTGTGTATTTCGCGTTAAAAATAGTTACATTTCGTCTGTTTTGTATTATCGAAAAATATGACATGTTACCGTTTCAGTGTATTGATAAAATCCACGATTTGAGGACTCAACAAAAAACGAAACAATCAAAATTTTTTCACAAACCACCATTTAACCCAAACTGAAATCACTTTAATTTGATTGCGCAATGCGGCGAAATTAAAGAGTTGACAGTACAAACAACTATAAAAATTCAAATGAGATTTTTTTTACTTTTGGCAATGTTGCTAATTCTCTCCGGTTGCAGCGGCAACGTCCATCAAAGCGGCAAAGTCGTTTTTGATGATGGTTCGCCGGTGCCTTGCGGAGATGTATGCTTCTTGAGCGAAACCTATCAGGCAAGCGGAACAATTCAACCGGACGGAACATTCGTAATAGGCTCAACCCAAACAAAAAACGGCTTGAAACCCGGAACTTACAAGGTCGTGATTGCGGGTGCGCAGATAGTTGTTGGTGAAGACCCGCGTGAGAAAGGCGCGCCGTTGATCGAGTATCTTGTTGACGACAAATACACCGATCCCGAACAAACGCCGTTTACGGTTGAAGTCAAAGGACGCAACTCAAATTTAGAATTCAAAGTAGAAAAACGTCAAAAATCCTCGCCCAACTAAATAACGTTTCGCTCGGTCTGCTTTTTGTCAACAGATTTTTGATACGGAAAATAAATCTGTTAATCTGTTGGCAAAAAGTTATTTATCGGGAGAGTTCAGTGTATTTAACCTGTCACCAATTTAACCCTTTTCCAACAAATAACAATGTTCAAATCTTTTTCACTTTTTTTGGGTACGATACGTTCCTTGTGTTGTGTCGTGCTTTTTGTGTTGAGTATTATTTGCGTTTCCGGTTGTAGTCGTAATCTCGACGTATCGGGAACGGTAGTTTTTGAGGATGGTTCGCCGCTTGAGGTTGGGACGGTAGCGTTTACCGACGGCGTGCAACAATCCCGCAGCAATATCGGCAGAGGCGGTAAGTTCACGCTCGGTATGCTATCTGACAAAGACGGAATAAAACCCGGAACGTATAAAGTCTACATATCAGGCGCGGAATCAGTCAAAGAAGAAAAAACAACAACCAAATCATCGGATTCGTCCACCGGCGAAGAGGTGGACGTTGTGGTTACGAAGCGATTTTATACGCCGCTAGTTGATCCAAAATTTACCACGCCGGACGAAACGCCGTTGTCATTCGAAATTGACAAAAACACAAAACTAGAAATCATAATAGAAAAAGCAAAAGGAGATGATGCCCTCCCAAGAGAACGATAACGAATGTCAGAACTATGATTTTATTTTTTTGAGAAGCGGGACAGACGAACAATACTAAATAAACGAAAAATAATTTCTACTCGTTATTTTTAACGCGAAACACGCGAAAGAACAAAATACGCTAAACTTCAATAAACACTTTTTAAAAACCACTTTTGCGTGTTTCGTTTTTTTGCGTGTTGCGCATTAAAGAAATAGTTTCGTTTGTTTGGTCTATTTCGTTTGTTCCGCATTCTCTAAAAAATAACTCACAATTCTCTAAAAAATAACTCACAAGAAATAACGCATGGATTTATAAACTGAATGGAATTTATTTTCAGTTATCTTGGAATTTTTCGCGGCGGTTTTGGATTTCTTTGGCACTTTGTTCGATCATTTGTTTTCGGACATTTTTGAGTTGAGTTGACAAGGAAGCATCATAGACCGTGTCACCAACACGAACAACCAAACCACCTATCGCCCCCTGATCAATAACAGTCCTAATAATCGGCTCACCACCAACTATACCACGCAGTTTGTCAGATAAAGTCACAAGAAGCTCCGCGTCTATTCTAGTTGCTGTTGTAATCACAACCGGAATCCGCTTATGTTGCTTATCAAGCAACTCACGCGTGCGGAAAAATATGATCGCCAGAATATCAAGCCGATTACGCTTGGCAACTATTCTCAAAAAATTCATAAACATCTTCGACGCGTTTTTTGAAATAGCCTTCTCAATCAACGCCATCTTTTCAGAAGATGAAATCATCGCCGACTTGAGTATCGCGTCGAAGTTTTTTTGCTTTTGCAAAACCTCAATAAAAGAAGCGAACTCCTCAACTGCCGAATCAATCGCCGCAGTCTCATTTAAACTATTCTCAACTTTGACAGCGTTTAAATAAGCCTCCGCGTAGATTTCAGCTATTTTGCCGGCATCTACGTCGGCGTGATATTCTGCCGCAAATTGGGCATCTTGAGCTATATTATTTTCCATGATTATCGCAAAAAAATTTGTTTATAAACTGTTCTTAAACTACTTGTATTTGAAATTTCGTTGTCGTTCGCGGGCGACATCGTCGCAACTCGCGGCAGTATTATACGTGAAATCACAAGCGAAACAACCTCGTTATACAACACGCCTCTTAACAATTTTTTAGAGAATACGAAACACAACGAAATAATTTTTTTTAACGCGAAACACGCGAAAAAACTAAATTCGCGAAAGTGATTTTAAAAAAGTTCTTGTTAAAATTTGAGTGCTTTTTATTTTCGCGTGTTTCGTATTATCAAAAAAACTTGTGTTGTATAACGTGGCGAAACAACTCTGTTCTTTGTTACGTTTAATTTTGCTCTTTCGTGAAAATGGCAATTTCTGCGGGCGGATACGAACGGATTTTATTTGGATTAGGTTTTATCGGAAGCAGATTAAAATCGAAGCGGTTGTCCGATTCAATAACGAAAATTGATCCGATTGGAGCGGACTCGATTAAATTGTCCAACATCTCCAGCATGTCCGACTCCCGCTCAACATAAAACGAATACGGAGGCGAACAAAATACAACCCACCGCACATCATCTTTTGGATGTTCCGTTTTATTTTTTGCCCAAAAAAACGCGTCCGTCTTACGCAACTGGCAAATGTCCTGCAAATTCAACGAACACAAATTCTCCCGCAAATGAGATGCCGTCGGCAAATGAATCTCAATCACCGTACCCGAAACCGCACCACGACTCAACCCCTCAATAACAAGCGCACCCGTCCCGCCAAAAAGATCAATAACACGACTACCGGAAATCAACGGACCAACCAAATTGAACACCGCCTCACGAACACGATCCTTCATCGGACGCACTCGATTGTTGCCGGAATAAATCAATTTACTACCACGAAACCTGCCGCCAATAACACGCAACCCAACCGCTTCCTTCTCATAACTGTCACTACCAACATTAAAACCCCTACGAACAACACGACCCGATTTCACGCCGGAATTAGTTTTGGATTTAGACGCTGATTTAGATGCTGATTTCGTGCCGGATTTCGATTTAGATTTCGATTTGAATTGTGACGGATTAAGTTGACCGCGATTTATGTTGTTGATCTCGAAAATTGTGTCGTCTTTACCTATTGGATTTTTTTTGAGTTTTGATTTATTCATATTTTTTTATTTTGTATTCGTTTGTGGTTCTGTTCGCAAATTAAAAATTGATGTTTGTTTTATTTGCCCCAAAAATATATGGGAGTTTTTCAGGTTGGCGGAAGTATATGCTATTTGTCCTATATAATATATAGTCGGTCTGATTTTAATTTCTGATTGTTTATTTGGCGGCGGTTCGGCTTGGTTGTGTTGCGGCAATGATGAAATTTACCGACGCTGACGGCTGTATTATATTTGGGTCAAATTGTTCAAAGTCCGAAAAGTACAGAACCATTTCAACGTAATTTTTCCAAAAATAAATTATGTTCCGGCACAAAAAATACGAAATAGTGTTATATGGTAATTTGCGCAAGCAACACAGTTTGTACTTGGCGGTCAAATAATTAGTAATAGTTGGCTGCCGAGTCTATCGATAAACGTATTGTGTCGGTTGTTATGTCAAAGATAACGGTCTTTGACATTTATTACGATTTGTTTGTGCATTTTTGCACATATATAATGTTTGATTTGTTTGACGTTTTGGCGGATGGTGTTAAACTGCATGTATAGATTCAGTCAGTCAGGCGTGACAAATCATGCGTTTGCCCGTCTCGTCAATCTACAATAAATGCTTGTACATTGTGTACTGCATGAAAACCTGAAACTTAAAGGAGAGAAAAAGAATGTCCCGTAAGTTTGTTTTGTCGGCGTTGGTTGCAACACTGTTGTTTGGAGTTGCTTCGTATACTTTCGCCGTTGAACCCTGTGAAGAAGTGAAACCGTGTGAGCCGTGTAGAACTGCTCATGTTAAACATGTCAGCTTGCTTGATCGGCTCTTCGGTCGTACCGATAGATGCACGCCTTGCGAAGAGGCTAAGGCTTGCGAGCCATGTGTTGCGGTTAAAGCTTGCGAGAAGGTAGCTGCCAAACCATGTGAGAAGGTTGCTGCCAAAAAACCTTGCGAGAAAATTACACCGCCGCCATGCGAGAAAGTAGCCGCCAAACCGTGCGAGAAAGTAGCTGCCAAACCATGTGAAAAGGTTGCTGCGAAACCGTGTGAGAAGGTTGCTGCGAAACCATGCGAGAAGGTTGCTGCGAAACCATGCGAGAAAGTCGCCGCTGCTCCGTGTGAGAAAGTTGCTGCTGCTCCGTGTGAGAAAGTTGCTGCTGCTCCGTGTGAGAAAGTTGCCGCTAAACCGTGTGAGAAAGTTGCTGCCGCTCCGTGTGAGAAGGTTGCTGCTGCTCCAT
The DNA here is from genome assembly GCA_031274045.1 of Planctomycetaceae bacterium. GTDB lineage: Bacteria > Planctomycetota > Planctomycetia > Pirellulales > Thermoguttaceae > WRKP01. Next base: position 4,811 of record JAISQS010000105.1, read on the forward strand.
GCGAGAAAGTTGCGCCTCCATGCACTTCAACGAAATAGTTGATAGTTAAACTGAATTATATTTATACACGACGTGCTATGAATTTTCGTTGACGTAAAGCGTAAACGAAGACTCTGGTGCGAGTGTTTAGTATGTTCAAATTTCGGGTCGCCAAGTTGGAGTCAGCCCGACTAGGTTGTGTCCGAATGTCGTGTGCGTAGTAAATAAGCAATTTAATAAGATTACGCCCTTATGTTGTATTCGCAGAGGGGCGAATCTTATTTGTGTTGCCGGTTCCGGTGCGAATGATTGCGAACTGTTTTTCGGATGTTTGATTTCGATAATGGTTGCAAAAAATTCGATTGCAAGATTTTTAACGGGATGACGGGCTGTTTGATAGCCGGATTATTTGTCCGTTCTTCCCGTTTTGTTTGTGAGTCAAATTAACTTTTTTCTTCTATTGCTTGATCGTGTCAACTCGTATAATTCCGGCAAAAAGCTGGCTTCAGCAGAAGCGTTTTCTTGATTTACCATATCAAATATACAAGGATGATCCGTTGTGGGTTCCGCAGCTTCGTATTGAGCAATCCGGTCTGGTTGGATTTTCATTTTTTGGTCATCGTGATCCGTTTTATATTGAGAATGCGTGTCAATCGTTTATTGCGGTTGATGGTAATCGGACGGTGGGTCGGATTTGTGCGATTCTGAATCGGGGTCATCTTGTTCGTTATAATGATGGGGTTGGATTCTTTGGTTTTTTTGAGTCTGTTGATAGTGTTGAGGTTGCTGGTATGCTTTTTGACACTGCGTCAAATTGGCTCGGCGAACACGGCTGTAAAATTATCAGAGGTCCGGTCAATCCGTCGCTCAATCACACGTTGGGGTTGTTGATTGACGGATTCGATAAAATGCCGATGTTCATGATGACATACAACCCAAGATATTACGAAAATTTGATCGTGAAAAATGGATTTACCAAAATACAAGATTTGTATGCGTACTGGGGCGCGATCACAATGTTGCCCGAAGTCAGCGTAAAATTACAGCCGATTTGCGACAAAATAAAAGAACGAACAGGTGCGGTTTTACGCACGGTTAATACAAAAAATTTCCAAAGAGATGTTGAGCAATTTTTGACAATCTACAATAGGGCGTTGACGAACACGTGGGGATTTGTGCCGATGGCGGAGGCGGAGGTGAAGGAGATGGCGTTCTTTTTGAAGCATTTGATGATACCGGAGTTGACGACGGCGATAGAGTTGGATGGTCGTATGGTTGGAGCGTCGTTTGCGTTGCCGGATTTTAACCCGCGAATAAAAGCTATTGGCGGCAGACTGTTCCCGTTTGGTTTTATCAAGTTGTTGCGGCGAAAGGATGACGTAAAGTCGATTCGGGTTATTAGTACAAATGTGTTGCCGGAATATCAGATGATGGGACTTGGGATGTTGTTGTTGAATGCAATGGTGCCGAAAATTTTGGAGAACAAAATAACTGATGTTGAATTTTCGTGGGTGCTTGAAACGAATCACTTCTCGCGCGGCAGCCTAGAAAAAGGCGGCGCAATACGAACAAAAACATACCGCGTCTACGATAAACCAATAAACCAATAAGACAATAAACCAAAATCAACTGTTATACTTCCGGCGGTCATAAAAATGACGTTATGCGATTGCGTAAGGTGGGCAACCGACTGCCAGGCTTTCTTGGTGAATAGCGTCGGCGTACTCGCCGACAGCGGGGGCGGTTTACATATCGGCAAAACCAAAACACCTCAACGTTTTGGGAAATTTGGTATATCAACGCGTTTTCCGCCCCTCTGTTTTCGTCTTGCTTCGCTCGCCGAAAACCAGACCGCCTAGCAGTCGGTCTGCCACCTTACGTTACGCAACCGCCTCCCTGCCTAATGCCTCAAGCCTTCCAGTAAAAAAATA
>JAISQS010000187.1 GCA_031274045.1 Planctomycetaceae bacterium
GTACAAGGTTATATTTGCTGGTTTACCGGATTCTATGGTGCCGTGATTTTTTGTTATGTTTAGAAATTTTGCGGCGTTGATTGTTGCCATTTTGAACAGGATTTCGCGTGGTATATTTGGGTGGATTTTTGTTGCGTACTTGATTTCATCGGACATACTCAAACTGTAATTTGATGCCAGACTATCCGTACCCAACAACACACAAACTCCTTTGTCCAACATCTTCCCCAACGGATACTCATCAAACCCAAAATAATCATGCGATCGCGGCGTGTAAACAACAGCCATCGTTTCGTGATGTTTTGCCAGAAACTCAATCTCATTGTCGTCAAGATAATTTCCATGTATGACGAGTGTTTTTGGAGCGTTTGATAATAGTTGCAAGTAATCTTGTATCCGGTTTCCAAGTAGAACTTCTTCCGGTTCGTAATCTTTGTCAGCTTGTCTCATTAAATCCAACAATCTGCCCTTACGATTTTTTATCAACATTATCTCATCCGGCGACTCGCCCAAATGCATCGCAATTGGCATCCCCAAACCCACAATCATCTCCAATAACTCCGCCGATACCGTATGCGGCGCATGCGGCGAAACTCCCGAATAAGAACCGAGCGGCAATTTTTGAAACGATAATAACCTCGCCGCCGCCATCGAAGAATTCCAACCAATAAGCTCAGGATAACACAACCAATCAAACACATAACCAACACCAAAATCAACTCCAGATAATTCAACATCCAACGGAACAATATCAACAACCGCCGATGTATCCTGACTCCTTTTGAATTGAGATGCTGCCTTGTGTACGGCTTGAGCGGGATCATAATTTGACGAATGCCGAAACCGTACCAACTCTCTAATCCACTCGTCAAATTTACGTTTATCATCTTGAAATTGTACATCCAGAGGCGTTTCAAATTGACTCAATTCGAGATGCGAATGAGCATTTATCATACGGGGCAAAATATCATAATCAGCACGAAAATCAAAAACCGTTTTCGATGACGGAAATTTTGTAATAGATTCAACACGCCCCAAAGAAACGTTGATATATTGCTTCTCGATTAAACCGGTATCGCCGACTCCGCCGTCAACATTCGTAAATGTATAAATCCGTTCCGCCGTTACCGAATAATGTTGCGCTGTCGGGAAGTGCATAAAAAGAAGTAGTACCAAGTTCTCTAATTTTTATTTGGGAGAATAACTCACAGGAGAGTGAATGAAAGGAAGTTTTGAATATTCTTCCGCTATCTTTCCTTACCATCCTGCCATCCTGTGAATTATTTTATTAAAAAACAGCACGAACTATTAGAGGGCATTGTAATCGTTTTATTTTGACCACCAATTCTTACCTTTTGTTTTTGCCAATTGTTTGTATTCGGGATCGATTTTATTGTCTAGTTTTGCTGCGTTTACAGTTGCGAATGGATTTATCTCTACACCGCCGCAAGCTACTATCGTTTTAACAATCAATGATTTCCCTTCGACATATTTTGGTACCGGCAATTTTGGCGGTTGCAACTGAGGTTCGTCAGTTATTGCCGGAATTTGACAATTCACTTTCTCAAGCAATCCCTCACGCACAATCAACGCAACCACCATAGCAAGTTCCATACAATTCCTTAACTCACCAAACACAGGATCAATTTTTGATAGGGCGTTGTATTCTTTGTCCATGCACTTACACCATTGTATAGCAGCCGGATCGACTTTGCCGCTTGACAGACGCGAGTTACTCCGCGAATCAATATATTGATCTTCCGTTTTCGCGCGCACGGTAACTTTTGGAAGTCTCCACGCGAGTTTTTGCGAATCGTGAAATATCGTCCCATACTCCGCCGCAAGCCAAAATCTAGGGTTGATATGACGCGGACTGCCCGACAAAAAACTCAAATAACTCGGCAAACCCCTCAACCCCGATGCCAAATGACCAAGCCCAATCTGCTTCATTTTGAAATCCGTTGCAAATAATATCTTCGCAACACGGCTATTATCATCGACTCCGTTTATCTCAACTTTGTCCAAACCATACGCCTTCTCTAATTCGTAAGCGTATGCTCTGGCATTCTTTACAGACGCGACACCATATTTATTTTTCACCGCTGTCATCCGCGCAATTGACTCCGCTGTCGGATTTATTGAACACGAAATAACGGAATGACTGTCTTTGTTATACCATGTCCTAAAAAGCGTGACCAAATCCTCCGCGCGCAACACGGGTTGACCGGAAACCTTGCCCACGACATAACCTGCCGGATTGATCTTCCACTCTTCTGCATTGCCTACAAGCAAAATATCATTCTCCTCCGGCACCAACACCACATAATTTATCGATGTCAAACCGCCAAGATACAACACCGCATCCGGCAGAGGATCACGTTTACCAATCGTTTGACGCATCTCCGAATCCAACTTCTTCAACGAAACTTTGAGTAGCTTCGTTTGCTGCGTCAAGTCCTTCGGTATCACCTCAAATGTGTTTTGCAATTCGCGGCTGAGTTGTTCCATAACTTCTTTCGCCGCAAGCGTGCAAACTCCCGATGTTTTTATCTCAACACCGCCGAGTACCGACGAACCATACGTCACGACATTGTATCTGTTGTCGCCGTCCGGATTGATTTGCGATAAGGCGATTTTATCACCGCGCAACATTATCGTGACAAAAAATGCCATCAAGCAAACCAAACATAATCGTTTACCAATCATTTTCATCTCCCTAAAAATTTGTTGTTTTTACCGATGCCAACGCGTCTAAATTTGGGCTTCAACTGCAAACCGCAACTTCGTTAGGCATCATGCGCAAATAAACTTATCTAAAATTCTATTTACGTTGAATTGACAGATTGAGTGCTACCACGATGAGTGTGGCGGGATTGTAACAAATATTCACAAAAGACACAAGCTCATTTTTAGCAACGATTCTGAACGGTTGTCCAAAACGAAAATGTCCTTGTCTTGATGGTATTTGCCGTGTTTGTGTATACTCTTCCTAGCGTTCATGAGGTCATGGGTGAATGAAAAATACACGAGAAAACGGCAGTCCACAACCCTCGTTATACCACACAAGTTTTTTTGAGAATACGAACCATACGAAAAATACAAAATAAACGAAAAGAGTTGATGGTAAAATTTCGTTTGTTTCGCCTATTTTGTTTATTCCGTAATTCTCTAAAAAAATAAGATATCGAAAGATGTGTGGTATAATAAGGCGGGACATCCGCGTTCCAGTCCCTCGCCGCTTCGCGGCATATAACGAGGGCTTGCCCCCGACGCGATGGTGCGGGAATCGCGTTAATATTCCAAACCGTTCACGTCGGCGCAGCCGACAATTGCCGCGAAGCGGCAATTTTTTTGTTGATTGCAATTAGCACAACGAATAATCTTTGTGCGTTTTCGTTCCGTTGGTGAGCGGTACTCCGCTTATCAACGGAACGAAAACGTATCGGCTAAACGTAAACCGTCCCAAACATGATCGCTGACATGATCTCATGTTGGGCGGTGTTTACCTTACGTTACCAACCTTTTTTGGTTTTTTAATCTTGTTGTTTATTTGTGTCTGGTTCGTTGAATAATTTTGACAATGTTTCTTCCAATTTTTCGCCGCGTACAGTTGTTGAAATAATTTTTCCGTTTTTATCGATGAGGAACATTGTCGGCACGCCTCGAATCGCATATCTTGTGCCTTGTTTTGGCAGACCCGCTTTTTCGGTCAACTCCTCCGACAGAATAATCCAATTCAACTTTTCATCTTCAACCGCCTTCTTCGTTGCATCCAATTTGTCCCAAACATAAACCGAGACGATTTCGAATCCTTTGTCACGATATTTTTCATACGCTTTGATCATGAATGGAATTTCACCTTTGCAAGGACCGCACCATGACGCGGTGAATTTGACGAGAACATATTTGTTGCGCAAATTACTCCAATCAAAATCCAGACCATCAAGCGTCTTCCCATACAACTCAGGATCCGATCCCAAAAGCCGCTTTTGGAATCCTTCAATTTGTACGATGGTTTCCTTCTTTTGCTCTTCGGAAACTTTCAGCTCATCGGAACGGATAAATTCAAAAATTTCATCAATCGTCTTTGTCAATATCTCCGCATCAAGTTCTATTGCCTTCGGTGTTGATGATGTTTCCAAAAGAAACAACAACGGATTTATTGGTTTGATTCCTTCTGTATTTGCCCATTTTTTTGCTTCCTTAAAGTATCGGGCAAAATTGTCCAATGTAAAATTTTCGTGTAAATCTTTGCTTGCCGCGATTAGAAATAAGTTTGTGTAATGTTCTTGATTAACGGCGGCTTTATGTTTTCCCTCTTTCGTCAACTCGTCAAGATATTTTTCCAACTGTTGCGAATATTTTGATGATTTCGGATCGGCGATACCTTCGAATGATTCCGCAGATCGAAGATATTTGAATCCTGCTATTTTCATTTGTACGCCGTCTTCTTGTTTCGAGTGATTGTCGGTGAGTGAGATCAGTTTCTCGCCGCCTTTTATAAGGGCTTCACCGAATACGGTAAGGTATTTTATTGAGGCTTTTTTTTGTTCTTCTTCGTTACTTGCGTGCGGAAGAGATTTCAATTTTGACTGGACTTGCTCAATATACTTGCTAACATCCTCAACTGTTTTTACATCATCAATTGAGTTGATTTCTCTATTCTCTTTTGTTTCGGGTTGAGCCAAAACGAGTGGAATTGAGAGAGCAAACACGAAGAATGTACACGCCAAAAAATTGAAGTAAATTTTTATTTTCATTTTTATTTTACTATTGGTTAGTGAATTTTGTACAAAAACATTTTATAAACGTTTCGTGATCATAACGTTTATTTTTGTACAAATTTTCACGTTTTGATTGGTAAATGGTTAATTGCATTTAAGCGTGTTGCGAAATTGAGATATGATTATCTTCAAATTGGCATTGCTCAAACTTAACAGAATCTAGTCCTGATGTTATTGATGAAATTGCGCGGGCATCCCGCCTCGTTATAACACACAAGTCATAAACGTATTCGCGTGTTTGTTTTGGAGCGGAACAACACCGGAGGTGTTGAATTTTCTGTGTTAAACTTTACTGCCCCCGTGCAAGCGGAGCGCAGCACGGGGTAAGGTGTGCG
>JAISQS010000370.1 GCA_031274045.1 Planctomycetaceae bacterium
TTCGCATTCCGTAGGAATGCAACCCTGTGACTTGCCCAATGGTGGCATTCCTACGGAATGCTCGTGTGTGGGAACATCATTTTCTACCGAGCGATGCAAACCTACGGCTTGCAAAACTAGGATATTCCATTTTGCTACTGAGGTTGTTTTGTTGGAAAAATTAGGTGAAAATGGGGTTAAAAACTTGGTATATCAACGCGATTCCCGCTCATTTGGGACGAGGGCAAGCCTCGCCCCTACAATACGAATGTTTTGGTTTCTGGTGGTAAAAATTTGCCGCGAAGCGGCGCGGACTGGAACGCGGGCGTCCCGCCCGCCTAAGTGCATTATGAAACCGAATAAGTTTGGAAGGAACGCCAAGACGTGTTGGAGAACATTTACCAACCCGTTTTGGCATTCCGTTCAAACTTGTTCGGTTCTATTATGCACAGAGGCGGGCGGGATGCCCGCGTTCCAGTCCGTCGCCGCTACGCGGCGAGAGTTATTGGGGGCGATTTTCACAGGGCGTTGCCCTATGCTATGGGCTTTTTGCCCCGTTGGGGCGTAAAAAAATTCGCGAACTTTGTAGTGTAACTTTTCTCTTCATCTATTTATTGATCTTGATTGATGCGGCTCTTTTGATCAAGTCTAAAAATTCCTTGCGATCTTTATCATTTTTTACATTCTGTTCGGCAAGTTTTTTGACCGTATCCCAATCACACCCCGCCGCGCGTGAATCATCGCTCAACAGCATCCCAAACAACACAACCGCAACCGCAAACTCCGTCTCGCCCCTAATTTCAACATCCACCGATGTTCCTCTTATACTTGCGTTCGCCAGCTTCGGCAAATCAATTGATATAAACTCGACTGTATCTTTTGAACTTTTTCCTACTTCTTTGGGCAAAATTTTTGCACCGGCACTCTTTGCTATTTCAACTCCCATTAGCCCCGAAGCCGGAAGCTCACTCACAATTTTGTCCAACTCAACCGAATCCGACAACACAACCTCATACAAAAAAGTTACACCATCACCCGCTCCATTAACTCCGCCGTCAAAATTGATCTCATGTACATCAAAACAGTCTGTCGTACTTTGGATTTTTATTTTATCTTTTGCGGTTTTATTGTTGCCGAGATATTCGTAGCGTATGATTTTGTTTTTATCAAAATTGATTACTACTTTAAAATTTTCTTGCAAATGTTTTTCAACTTCGCTATCAACAGATTCGCTCTTCTTGTCCGCGACCGATTTCTTTACGCTAACTCTCGCAATAAGATTTTTTGGATTCCAAGCACACTTGACAAAATCAGTCAACACAACACACGAATCTTTGTCCGATACTGCCGGAAAATTGTAATTAAAATTATTGACATACTCCTCAATCTTAACAGAATTAGCTGGCGGCAATTCGCCTTTGGTCAACGCATTCCGCATGATTTTGTAGGACGAAACGGCAACGAGTTGGTCTGCGTTGTAGGCATTCGCAACTCCTAGTTTACGACTGGCAAGATGCGGTTCAATTTTCTCATTTTGTATATTTGCCGCAAGTAAACGTGCGTTTTTTCTGCGTGATATTTGGTTTTCGGTTTTTGTTATGTTGTCTGTTTTGACAACTTCATTATCAGTAACAATGTTGTTATCGTCTGTGGTATTGTTATCGTTTTTTTGCGGATTTAAGGTTGAGTTGTGCTTATCGATTGTTAGAAGTGTTTGTGCGGGTTGTTGTGAGTTATTGTGGGTTAGCCGCGTGTTAGAAAGTTGATTTTTTTGTGTTTGCGAGTTGTATTGGTTGCTGAGGGAGAGCGGATCAATCAACAACTTCTGCATACCTAACGGAGAATTTAGCATTATCGCAGATTTTTTTGTGTGATTTTCTTGCGTCAAAAAATTACCAACAACCAATTCTTCTTCCGACGCAATCTTACCGCCTCCAACTGCGTTTTCTTTTGGACTAGCGTTGGTCGAATCGAATGTTTCGTGTTGTTCAATTTCGATGTGTCTGTTGTTGTCTAACTCTGCTGCTATTTCGTAAGTAGGTGAACTATTTGACTCGGCTGTTGGTGCGGGCTGTGTGTTATCTGATAATGGTGCGGTGATTATTGCCTCTTTTATCGCGTTTGGATTTTTAACATCTGAAGCTTTGGAATCATCTGTATTCGTTGTGTTATTTTTTGGGATATTTTGTGTTGTTTTAGAATTCGCATTGGGCAAATTTGCGGTTGTGCGCGGGTAATTTTGACTCATTATTGTTACGATAATTACGCACAACAAAAGAACAACTGCGGATGTCAAAAAGAGAAATTTGGAAGTCAAATAAACAAAGTTATTCTGCTTATTATTTTTTGGATTTATTTTGCATGAATTCTTCGGCGTGATGTTTCGCGGCTGTTCGGCGTTTTGCTCTGCGAGCATAATTTCGCCGATAGCATCAGCAATCCTCCTGATTTCATCAACCTCAACACGCAACTCCGCACTGGAACAAACCTCCGCATTAACCTCAATCTGCTCATCACCAGTCAGCTCGCCAAGTGCAAATGCCGTCAATTTAGGATCATTTTTATCTATCATTTTTATATGCTCACCTTCCACACTATAAAAATCAGTCTTAATAATTTAATCGCAAACACTCCTTTCTTATTTCATGTTAATTTGCCAACATGAAAATAAAGAGGAGTCAAATGCGTTACTACTTTTTACACTTGATAATTCCTTTTTTATATGGAGTCATCTTGAAAATTTGTACAATCAATATTGAGTCTCAACCAATCCGCGCCGTGTAACTAACTTCCCCTAAATTAGTAACCAACGAATCTCCACCACTCGCCTTTGTCTACTTATTAAAACGTTGTGTATAAGTGGATAAGGGCGAGTTGTCGGGAGATTTCTTGTTATTAAGTGAGGGGAAATTGGTTACCGGTTACGAGCCGGTTGCAACCCAATATCCGTAATACAAATCGGTAATAAAATCATATTTATTACGATTGCGAAAGGGAATTTTCACGTGTTAAAAGTATACTAATTTCCTGAATCTTTTACGTTCAATTCCTTCCTCAATTTACAAATAGCTTCGTGCAAGAGCCAACTTACTGTTGTGATTGGTTCGTTTATTACTTCAGCTATTTCGGCATATTTCAAGCCTTCCTGAAACTTTAATCGCAGTACTTCGCGGTGGCGGAGCGATAAACAATTTATTTTTTCAATCATCATGTTTATGCTCTCCTTTTTTTCTATCAAAACGGATGGGTCAAATTGTGTTCTTTCAGATGGTATGTTGTGTAACATTTCTCCGGCGTTGATCGGATTTGCGGCGTGACCTCTGTGCCGGTAATAATCAATAATCAGATTACGCGCAGTTCTATATGCCCACGAATACGGATTCGATATTGCCTGACGATTCTGCTCCATCCGTAAAAAAACCTCTTGCGTAATATCCTTTGCCAATTCATCATTGGACAAAAGCCTCGCAGCGTAACGGCGTATCGCGTTGTAAAGGTTCGAATCAAGCATACCAAAGTTCAAAAAACAAAAAATTTGCCATCAATATCACCAGACGTATGAAAAATGATTTACATAGCACAAACCACTAACAAGCCCGATAATTTTCATTAAGTAATTTACAGGAAGATAAGGTAATGAAAGGGAAAATTTATACATTCGTCCATTACCTTCCTCTATCTTCCTGTAAAAAATTCCAAATCGTATGCGAACAATTGGGGCGAAGAAATTTATTTCCGATAGATAGTTTTAATTTGATCGAATGCGTCGATTATTTCCGGTGCGGCTCTTGTTCCGATTAGTTCGGCTCCGGCTAATATGAACGTGTACGCGTTTTGCGGTCGCGGAAATTTCACTCCGGCAACCTTCAACTTAATACCAGTATCCTTCAACGTCTCCTTCATAACAAGAAATTGACTCATGCTCGGTCCTTCAAATTGTCCTGTTGAAGTTTTGGCGTAATTTGCGCCGGATTCCGCGATCAACTTGCACGCAACCGCGATTTCCTCATCGGACAAATAACAGACCTCAATAATTACCTTTGTCAACGCACCGCCCGCCGCTTTGACAAAATCACGCAACTCACTTTTGACAAGATCATAATTACCGCTCCGCAGCGCACCAATATTCATCACAATATCTACCGCACCACACCCCGCCTCAATCGCCTGCTCCGTCTCTATCGCCTTCAATCGCGAACTAGAAACACCAAACGGAAAATCTATTCCGGTCGCAACCAAGACAGATGTACCTTGCAACTCCTCCCTGACTATCGGTGACCAAAACGGACTCGCCGTATAAAAAGCCGCACAATTATACTTGACAGCCTCACGGCAAGCCACGCGTATTTCTTGCTCGGTACTCTGTTTCGGCAAAACAGAATAATCAAAATATTTCCCTATCTCAGATTTGTTAAGATCAAATATATCAGTCATATATTTATAAAATGGTTAAATTGTTAAATGGTTACGTAATTTGTATTACTCCGTATGTTGTGTCTGATCATGCTGTGTTCTTCGCCGTGCTAAATGCTATTGCCTGTATGGGGTGTTGTTGTCGGCAGTATTAGCGCAACGAAAACTTTGGACTCTATCAATTCAATACATTTGCCCATATCATCTGGTCTTTGAGGAAAAGTTGTGAAAAAACCTCAAAGTTGTGAAAAAACCTCTACTTGTCCTGCTTAACTTTCCATATTGTTCGATTCTGTTTATGGAACAAGTCTATTACCAAGCTCTCTAATTGTTCCTGCACAATTTAGTGAATTTTTCACTGGAAGGTAATGGAAGGTAATGGAAGGCAAGGAAGATAATGGAAGAATATTTTTAATGCAAAGTTTGTAAATATGCTGTTTACACTTCAGGAATGCCGCCATTGGGCAAGTCGCAGGGGTGCATTCCTACGGAATGCGAAGATTCTGTGGGGGCTTCATTTTCTACCGAGCGATACATTCCTAACGGAATGTTATAACGCGAAAACATAGAACGTTGGAAATAATAAGGTTGAATTTTTTATTGTCAATTTTAGTTAGTTTTTAGTAGTGAGTTTTTAGTTTTTAGTGTCAATGCACTAAAAACTAAAAACT
>JAISQS010000422.1 GCA_031274045.1 Planctomycetaceae bacterium
TGTAACTTAATAAGGTAATAAGGTTGAAATTTTTTATTGTCAATGGCTACTAAGGTTGTTTTGTTTAGGAAAAATCAGGTAAAAATAAGGTTGAGTTAAAGACGGATATTTCGCTGATATATTACCATTCCGCTAGGAATGTGCCGCTCGGTAGAACAACTCACAGTTTACAATTTGATTACATTCCGTTAGGAATGCAACCCTGTGACTTGCCCAATGGAGGCATTCCTACGGAATGCCCGTTTGTGTGGGAACATAATTTTCTACCGAGCGATGCAAGCCTACGGCTTGCGAAACTATGATATTACATGCCTACTAAGGTTTGTTTTTATAAGGTTGAAATAAGGTTTGTTTTTTCTACAGCGTTGAAGTATTTCACTGATATATTACTTTGAATTATTCTTTTTGATAACGTCTTCGGCAAAATTAACGGCTTCAAACAAGTCGAGCGTGTGAAGAGTGGCGTAATTTTGCCGAATGAGCGGTACGATGTTGTGTTCGCGAAATAATTGCAACACGTCCGCTACATCTATCTCGTGCCGTCGGGCGTACATCTCCACCGCCGTCACTACCAACAAATTCTCAATCCGTTTATCCGTGTCCATATTTGGTTCTTTATTTTTTTCTGATTGTTTTATGTTTTGTCTAAGAGTGATTTATATAGTTCTCTTATTTGTGCGGTCATGTTGTGGTGGTTGAATTGTTTTGTGAATTTTTTTTGTCCGTTTTGACCGAGTTGATTTCTTAGGGTTGGTGATTCGGCGAGTTTTATAATTGCGTTTGCGAGTTCTGTTACTGATTTTGGCGGTATCAAATATCCGGTGACATCGTTGATGACAACTTCTCTTGCGCCGTCAATATCGTAGCTTATTACCGGCACTCCCGCTAACAACGCCTGCGGCAAGACGCGAGCCAGACCTTCGCGTAGACTTGTGTGAACTAGGATATCCATTGCGGATATTATTGCGGGGATGTCTTCGGGCGGCAGGAGTCCGGTGAAGATGAATCGGTTGTCGATTCCTTGTTCTTTGATTTCGTTTTGGAATTTTTCCATCAAGATACCGTCGCCGATGAGTAGGAATTTTGCGTTTGGTATTTTTTGCAAAACGGATTTTGCGGCGGCGATGAGGTATTCGTGACCTTTCAAGTGGAACAATCTTGCAATTTTTCCGATTACTATATCGTTCTCAATAATCCCGTATTTGTTTCGTGTTTCTTGGCGTAGAGTTTTTGCGTTTAGCAATGGTTCGATTTCCATTCCGCTGTATATTGTGGTGAATTTGTTGTGTGGTGCGATTTTGGCGTTTACCATTAGGTCTGTCATTGCGTCGGCGACGGATATGATGGCGTGGCAATATTTCGCCGCGAACCATTCACAATACTGGTAGAACTTGCGGACAAGTCTGTTTTGATAAGGATAAAACGGTGCGCCGTGAACGGTATGCACAACCAATTTTACCCCAAGATTCCACGCGGCAAGACGACCGAGTATTCCTGCTTTTGCGCTGTGTGTGTGGACAACATCAGGTTTAAATTCTGCCAGACAACGTTTGATTGCGTAGTATGCGAAGATATCTTTGCAAGGAGAAATTGACCGGATTAAGTTTGGCAAAATCTTGATTGGGACGGAGTGTTCAAAATATTCAGCCAAAGAACCCTCGCGACCGGTTTCAGCACCGGTTATCAATAAAACATCATCACCAAAATCCGCCTTCAAGTCAGCACAATTGAGCAAAGTATTCTCTTGTGCGCCTCCGACAATCAACCGCGTAATTATATGTACCACCCGCATCATAATTCCCCAAAAAAAATTAACCGAATCCCAAAAACAATAAACACAAGTCATAAACACATTCGCAGACGTTAGCGATGGTAGCTTGCTACCGACGAAATGGGGCGGTTTATGCGTTGGTAATCGTAAGGTAGACATTAAAACATGTCGTCAACGTAAGGTGGGTAACCGACCGCCGGGCGGTTACGTCGGCGACAGCCGACAATTGGAGCGGAACATGCACCGGAATTTCTATCGCCCACAACCAAAAAACGTTGACGTTGTAGGGGCGAGGCTTGCCCTCGTCCCCAAGAGGAGCGGAACACGCACCGGTTCACCAACACTCCAAACGTTTCGGGCAATTTGGCGATCCATCGTTTCCAATGCGTATTCGTTCCGTTGGTATTTGGTGTATTGGTGAACTGATGTTTTTTTCCGCTCCTTTTTTGGCTTTTGCCCTTTCAGGGCGAGAGTTATTGGGGGCGATTTTTCACAGGGCGTTGCCCTGTGCTATGGGTTTTTTGCCCCGTTGGGGCGTAAGAGGGTGCGCCGTAATTTGTGTAATTTGGATAAAATCATCGTGGTGATTTACGTTATTTAGTAAGCATTATTTTGTTAAAATAGATAGAATACAATCTTTAAGGGTTTTGCTTACACCGTACTTTGTTCATGCAATATACACAACAACATCGTATTCATCCCATCATTCGCAACTCAACAAAAAACCTAATCAAAAACTCAA
>JAISQS010000477.1 GCA_031274045.1 Planctomycetaceae bacterium
TCCAAACATTGCCGAAACGCATCACTCTCGCTCAACCTCGTATCAATCTCACCCGTCATCAACGTTTCCATTACGTAACGTATATTCGGATCACTCAACCGAAACGCCAACGCGTCCAAATGCGTTTCGCGGGCAAGAATCATCTGTTCGCGGGCTTGATAGATATGATCAAGTGTCACCGTTTCATAATTATCCTCTTCGAGAATCCGTAATGTTGCACGCATAAATAATGAATTAACAATCCAAGGTTGTCCGCCGGATTGTTCCCAAACATAATCAAGTGCTTCTTGCGTAATTTGTTGTCCGGTCTCTTTGGTACGTTGTGCAAAAAGACGGGTAATATCTTCTTTGGAAAAGTTACCAATACTTGCCGAATCCTGTTTGATATTGAACGGCGAGCCGGGGTTAACGGGCTTTCCGTCTTTTGATGAGACGAGATAATCTTTCAAGTCGTGCATGCCGACGAGGGCGATTGAGGTTGGAAAAGAGCCGATGCCGCGTGACGCAAAACCTTTACGGAGTTGTCGAAGGAAGCTGACCATTAGCTCTCCTTCAATACAGTCAACTTCATCTAACAAAATAACGAGCTGCTTCGGTGCAACCTTAACCGCAAAATCACGTAATACAGCATGCAATATCATCAAATTAGCATCTAAGTTGTTATCTGGAACTGGCAAGCCTTGCTCTGCGGCATCTTGTTGAATTGCCTCGATGATTGCGGGCATTCCTGTTTCGAGCGGTGCACCTTGTGCTATTTCAATACTCACGTAGCAAGCGGTAATCGCATCACCGGCGTTGATTTCGCGCATCCAACTTTGCAGGAACGTCGTCTTACCGGTTTGGCGTGGGGCGTGGAGTACCCAATATAGTTTGTGCTTGATATATCGGTGCAACTGCGCGCCTTGCAACCGCTCGGCAGGGGGCAACATATAATGATCATCAGGATTACACGGACCTGTTGTATTAAAAAATCGAATTTGTTTTTCAGACATAATTATTTTGATTTTGGTTAATTTGATTTGGTTAAATGCGGAGATGGACAAGAAGCGTTGTGTTCGTTGATCTGTTTAGACATTGTAACGGTGAGCGGAGATAATTTATAGGGGCGAGGCGGTCGCCAACGTATAAACTGCTATCTTCATCATCTTTCTCTCTTTCTCTTTTTTGTCTTCTATCTTTTGCTTTATCTCTTTTTTATGCCTTCTGTTATCTTTCTGTGAATTTATCTGTTCCTCCCTCTACTTTCTTTGGAAACAGTTGAAATGTTGCGGTAATTTTCTGTTTATTCTTTTGTTTATTTCTTCATTTTTTTGGGATTTTACCCTTGCGGTAATTTTTTCTTTTCAGTTGACTCAAAAAAACAAATTTCGTCATTTTATTTTTATTTCGTTCTTATGCGTAAATGGGTGTTTGAAATCTTGTAAAAAAATAAAAATTCTCCGACCAGTTGATTTTTATAGATCATAATAGAGCAACTCCGATTGCCGTTTTGCTGTGATTCGTATTTTTATTTTTGAATTATGGTGTGTGGCGGCGTGTGAATTTATTTTGCAATGATTGTGTTAATTGTTGTGGGATAGATTGTTTTGTATTAACAATTGATTGGTGGTTTGTGGAATGTTGAATGGACTTCCGGTCCCTCCCGTAGGTTGGTTCGTTCAATTTTTTAACAAGGAAAAGACAAGGAAAAGTTAGTAAGAAAGGATTACTCAAATGACCGGACTCTATGTAGCGTCGAATCCGACTTCGTTGTCGGCTCAATTTAATCTTGTAAGGAACATGAGTGGTTTGTCGGACACTCTTGAGCGGCTTAGCACCGGACTCCGTATAAATTCGGGTAAGGATGATCCGGCGGGCTTGATTGCGAGTGAAGTTCTCAAATCTGAAATCACAGCAACCTCGAAAGCTATCACGAATACACAACGCGCAATAAGCATGATCTCAACCGCCGACAGCGCGCTCAGTCAAATCGGATCCTTGCTAAATGATATAAAAGGACTCGTCGTCGAAGGCGCACAATCCGCAACCATGAACGCCGAAATGATCGCCGCGAATCAGATGCAGATTGACGCGTCGATTGCGGCTATTGATCAAATCGCGAAACGGACAACATATAACGGGCAAAAAATTCTGGATGGTTCGATGGACTTCCGAACCGTCTCGACTGCCGACACGAGAGACCCGAATGATATTGGAATAAGCAACCTGAAAATCACAAACGCGAATTTTGGAACGCAGAGTCAGGTAGACGTATCGGTGAATGTTCTTGAAACTGCGAAGAAGGGGACTTTGATCTATTACGGTTCGGGTGTAACGAACAAAACTACTATTGACGTGACCGGAAGTCTCGGAACGCAATCGTTCACTTTTGCGGGGAGAACAAACGAAGAAATCGCGGCGGAAGTAAACAGATCGGCTGACTCAACAGGCGTAACTGCGAGAGTTGAAGGGCAAGCGTCGCGAGGAACGATTGTTTTGTCGAGTGTAGGCGCAAATAATGATATTGTTATTACGGCGAATGATGCAGGGTTTGCGGCGGGTGATTATACGTTTGAGATTGTTGAGGGTGAGGAGAACGACGCGTATATCGTATCGCCGCCGAATGCGGAGAGACCCGGACTTGTGAGAATCACGGTGCAGAAATCGTACAGCAGAGAGTACACGAATTTTATTGACATGTTCAACATAAATATTGACACCGACGGTCCGAACGCGAACACCTCCGTCTCAATAAGGCAAGGCGACAAGAACAGTGCCGTACTAAACCACGAAGCAAAAAACGCAACAGGCGTAACAAAAGACGGAATAAAAACCATTCAACTAACAAACGCAGGAGACGGCGGACATATCTCAAATGCGAATGGTTGGACGTTTGTGATGGTTGATAGTACGGACGAGAGGGCGGGGACGTTTGACGACACAGGAAAATACGCATACGTCGAAATAGGCGCAACACAAGCAGATACTCAAGCGAACCTCGAAAACGCCGTCGGAAGATTAACCGGATCAACCGTACCTGCAGGCACTACCGGTCAACCTACTGTTACGATTGGCAGCGGCGGCGGCGGTGGTCTTGTTGTTGGAGATACGTTTACGCTTGACGGCGGGGCGGATGCGGGCGAGTTGGTTGTCACTTACAAAGAGGGCGCGACGGCGGGTGATATTTTGAAATTGTTGAATGCGAACAGTGGAGTTAGCGCAACGTTATTGTCCGGAGTTGATCCGAATCAGTTGATAAAGAATTTGCCAAAGGTGCCGACGCGGTTGGATAGTACGAATGCGAGATTGAGTACTTTGTCGTCAAGTGTGACGGCGGCGGAAGTGGTGGAGTTGTTCAATGCTGAACTTGGTGACATGTTTACGGCGGTAATCAAATCGGGCGACACGGGGACGGGGCGGGTAACGTTTTCGGATGCGTCGGTGGCGTACGGCGATCTGAATTTGGACAATGTTATAAGATTTGCGGGGATGGACAATGGTCCGATTGTAAGGTTGACGACAACAGACGTGAATGGAATCGGGGTTCAAAATCAGCAGCTCGGTTTCGTTCTACGGAATCCGACAGAGAAAGAAATCGCAAGCGGAATACACACAAAAATTCTCGAAATAAAACTCGCAACAGATTCAAACGGAAACTCAATAACAACCGCACAAGATATTGTTGACTTGTTAAATTCCGCGACTGCCGCGCAGACGGGGGGGATTAGTGCGTCGTTGATTTTACCGGCGGGAGTTGACCCGAACAATCGAAGATGGGTAACGGACATCTGCGGCAATGTAACATTGCTCGAAGATTGCGAGGGAACATACGGCACAGGAATCGTACAACCAACAGGTTCACCCGGAACATGCGAAATGCAAGAAAACGACCTCGTACTACTAGGAAACAACCAACAAATCATCTCAACAAACGCTACCGCATACATAAAAAATTCAGCACCAACTACTCTCACTTTAGCAAACACAGCAGCCGCAGGTAAATCAAATTCATTCGCTGGGTCTGCCGGTCAAACAGTCCAGTTTGTTACTGATGCAGGTGATACAGGATGGAATGG
>JAISQS010000492.1 GCA_031274045.1 Planctomycetaceae bacterium
TTGCCTTTTGGTTATTTTTCAATTTGCGCAACGAAAAAAGAAAAAGATCAATCAAAAGGTTCGTGTGAGTGTTTAACAACTTTAAAAAATTTGTTTTTAGGAGACAGAAAAAATGAAAACAAAATTTTACCAAAACCCGACAATAAGTTTGTCGACTTCAGACCTCGAAAACATCGACTGCCAAAATCCCCAAGTCGAATGTAATACAAATGTTAAAATAGGGGGGGGGGGGGGCTACGTGGATTTAAAAATTCAAAATTCGAGAGTGGATTTAGATTTTTAGGTTTTACGTTGGTTGAACTTCTTGTAGTGATTGCGATTATTGGAATGTTGATCGCAATTCTTTTACCTGCTGTACAAGCCGCAAGAGCGGCTGCTCAAAGAATGAGTTGTTCAAATAAGCTGAAACAACTCGCCCTAGTGCTTTGTAATGTTTAAAAGTTGGGATGATTAATTAATCAGTTTGCATAATTTTGCAGGTGAACATTGATATAATCCCAATTTTTAAGGATTCCAAAGCACTAGCATGTCACGTTCACGCAGATGCCAACGACGGTCAGCTGCCGCCGGGGACTTCGCAACGAGTCGATGATAATTACTATGGCGTGGGGGAATTTTCAATGTTCTGCTACTTGTTGCCGCACATTGAAATGGAAGCGATGTACAATATTGTCAGCCCACAAATGGACACGACTCCCCAGCCACAAGATCCTGTTTATAGTGACACATTGGGAAAGCGTCTTGCCGCGTTGAATTGTCCATCTGATTTCGGTGCATCATCCCAAAATCCGTACAGTAATTACTGTATCAGTGCCGGTGATGGCTTCGCAACGCAGTCGGAGACAACTAATGAAGATTTGGAGACTCGTATTTACTATAAGCCTTACTGTCCGGACATCTACACAGGTCATCATGTTACACGAGGTCCTTTTTTAGTTGACTATTCTGGCGGATATTCAACCGAAAACGATCCGACTTATGGACATTTTTCATGGGCTTTTGTTAGTAATCCTCCTCCGGGTCAACCGGAAACGGTTTCGCTAAACTCTATCAATGATGGTTTGTCAAATACTGCTTTGATCGGTGAACGTATTTGCGGTTATGGTCTGAGTAGTGAAAGCGATAAACCAACAAATCCGGCACGTTGGTTGGTTGATTGCTCCGGCTACCCCGACGACAATACGTTCGGGATAGCAGGGAATTTAGTTGTTGCATATGCCATCTATGATCCTTTTACAGGTGGAGGAGATGTCTCAAGTTGGTTTTGTCCGCAAAATCTCTTGAATCATTTTCAGGGCGGCACAATTAGCAGTGATTTAAGCGGTCAAGATATAAACCTTTTTTATAGGTCAATGGATTTTTGGTCATTAAGTTTCGGAATTACTGCATGGTTTAACACAATCTTGCCGCCCAATAGTCCGGGTGCTTTGACTAATGGTGAATGGGAATTTGCTTTCGTCTCCGCATCAAGTTACCACTCGGGCGGAGTCAATATCGCAAGATGTGACGGCTCAGTTTCATTTATCAATAATTCGATAAATTGTGGGGATTTGACGAAGACAATACAGCCGTCTCTTTCGGGTCCTTCACGTTACGGCGTATGGGGCGCGTTTGGTTCAGCTAACGGCGATGAAGTTGTTGCTCCGTGATTTGTAGAATGAACGGAGTGTTATTTTCTGTGAGATGCGAAGCAAGCGAAAAATATAAAACACCGAATGAGCCGATAGCAAATTTCGTCTGTTTGGTTTATTTCGTTTGTTTCGTATTCTCTGGAAAAAAACGAAAGCTAAAATTAAAAATTTAAAAACAATGAAAACAATTATTGAAACGAAAATGATTAAATATTTTTTGGGAGTGGTATTGATTTTTTTGAGCGTATCAGCGGGTTGCTCGCGGTCAGGCGCGATAGGCGGTCTCGTTCCGTGCGAAGGAATTGTAACTTTGAACGGACAACCATTCGACGGCGCAACAATTTCATTTTCTCCCGAAGGCGACGATAACAACAACGCACGAAGTGCCGGCGCAATCATCGATAAAAACGGACATTACAAAATCCAAACCAGCTCAAAAGATATAGGCATTTTGCCGGGCAACTACAAAGTTACTTTGAGCAAAAGAGTATTCGCCACCGAAGCCGACGCAAAACTTGCCGAAGAAATTAAAGAAGCAAACAAACAAAAACAAGAAGAAGCCAAAAAAAATAAAACACGCCCCAAACCTGACCCAAGATCACGCAACATCAAACACAAAGACCTAGCCGGAAAATACGCCAACAAAAATACATCAGAACTAACCGTCACCATCACCGCAGAAGGCAACAAGAATCTCGATTTTAATATCGAAGTCCATGAATGATTGATGAAAAGTGCAGCGACAATATTGATGTTTTGCGTTGTGATGTTGGCAACCTTTTTTAGCGCGCAGATAGCGCAGATTTTAATGATATTCGCAGATAAAGAAGAATAAGCATTTATAAAAAATCTGGGCAAATCCTGATAATCTGCGTCATCTGCGTGCCGAAAAAGGTTGGTGTTATGTTTGTTGGAGATTCACGGGTTAATAAGGTTGTAAATA
>JAISQS010000498.1 GCA_031274045.1 Planctomycetaceae bacterium
CACAAAGGCGGGCGGGACGCCCGCGTTCCAGTCCGTTTCCGCTTCGCGGCATAAAAAAAACCCGCCCCAACGGGGCAAAAAGCCCATAGCACAGGGCAACGCCCTGTGAAAATCGCCCCCAAATCCCCCCCGCCCTGAAAGGGCAAAAGCCAAAAGGTATCCAACACGCACCGCCAAAACCAAAACGCCCAATGTCTGCCGACAGGCAGACAATCGCCGCGTAGCGGCAACGGACTGGAACGCGGGCGTCCCGCCCGCCTCTGTGCGTAATAGAACCGAACAAGTTGGAACTGAACGCCAAAACGTGTCGGCAAACGTAAGGTGGGTAACCGACCGCCGGGCGGTTACGTCGGCGCAAGCCGACAACTGGCTCGCCAACACACACCGGAATTTCTATCGCCCAAAACGTAGGGCGTTTTGCGTTGGTTCGTTGGCGTTTGGTGTTTTTACGATAGTCGCGCAGCGACGACATCATGCATAACCGGTGATGTAGCGAAGCGGAATCACCGGAACGCGACTTGTGTGGTATAACAAGGCGTCCCGCCCGCCTAAGTGCATTAGGAAACCGAATAAGTTTGGAAGGAACGCCAAGACGTGTTGGAGAACATTTGCCAACCCATTTTGGCGTTCAGTTCAAACTTTTTTGGTACTATGGCACACAGAGGCGGGCGGGACGCCCGCGTTCCAGTCCTTCGCCGCCTTTCGGCGGCGTTTGCGAATATCAAAAATTTTTCCGCTCCTTTGGGGACGAGGGCAAGCCTCGCCCCTACAACGTCAGCGTTTTTTGGTTTTGGGCGATAGAAATTCCGATGCGTGTTGGCGATCCAGTTGTCGGCTTGCGCCGACGCAACCGCCTGGCAGTCGGTTGCCCACCTTACGTTTGCCAATCCGTTTTGGCGTTCAGTTCAAACTTGTTTGGTACTATTACACACAGAGGCGGGCGGGACGCCCGCGTTCCAGTCCTTCGCCGCCTTTCGGCGGCGTTTGCGAATATCAAAACGTTTCTCGTACCTACATTGACCAACGTGAACGTGTGTTGTGTTGTAATGTTTTTTTTAGGTTGTATATTTAGGTCGCTCGTGTTGGCGGTTCCGCGCACGTTGCAAGGATGAGTTTAGAGCGGATATTTCGTTGATACATTACTAAAAACTTAAAACTCACTACTAAAAACTAAAAAACGTTACTTTTATTGTCATTTACAAACACGGCAAAGTTTGATTTGGAACACGATAATATTATTGTCAGCAACAAAAATATTATTGTCAGCAACAAATCCGAACATTTGCCAAAAAACATTAACAAATAAAACAAAGAAACATGATCGAGAACGATTGGATAAATCGCGCTGAACAAATTCGCCTGAGATTGACACAGTTAAAGGACTCTCTTTGACTACGCTGCCAAATCAATAGAAATGCACAAAATCGAATCAGAAATGTCAAAACCGGATTTCTGGGATAACCAAGAAAAAGCACAAAGCATCGTCACAAAATTGAAATCCTTCAAGTCGGTTTTGAAACCATTCGACGATATGGAAGTTGGCGTTTCCGATTTGGTGCTTCTGCTCGAAATGGGTGTAGAGGACGCGGAACTTTGCGCGGAAATTCCCGATAAGTTGGCGGAACTCGAACAAGGCTTGGCGGCATTGGAATTGACATCTTTGTTGAACGCGCCCTACGATGCCAACGCAGCCATCATCACAATAAACGCACGCGACGGCGGAACAGACGCAAACGATTGGGCAGAAATGCTATTTCGAATGTACTCTCTTTGGGCAAAATCAAACGGATACGATGTCGAGATCGTCGATTGGCAAGAAAACGAAGAAGCCGGCATCAACAGTGCCGCTTTTGTCGTCCGAGGCGCAATGGCATACGGATACCTCAAAGGAGAATCCGGCATACACCGATTAGTACGCATCAGCCCTTTCAACTCCGAAGGAAAAAGACAAACCAGCTTTGCCGCAGTCGACGTTATGCCGGAAATCGACGACTCAATAAACATCGACATCAACCCCGACGACGTCCGCGAAGACACAATGAGAGCAAGCGGCGCAGGAGGACAACACGTCAACAAAACCTCCAGCGCAATCAGATTGACACACATCCCAACAAACACCGTCGTATATTGCCAAAACGAAAGAAGCCAACACAAAAACAGAGCTTTAGCTTGGAAAATGTTGAGAGCGAAATTGATCAAACTAGAAGAAGATAAACGCGAACAAGCCATGACACAAAAATACAAAAATTTAGCAAAAATCGGATTCGGCTCACAAATAAGAAACTACTTCCTACACCCAGACCAACGAGTAAAAGATTCTCGCACCGGTTTCCAAGTAGGAAACTTCCACCAAGTACTAAACGGAGATATAAACGGCTTCCTCGAAGCATTCCTGATATGGAGAATGAAAACAGATGAATAACAAAAAATTCCATTGTGAATGTACCCAAAGCAGTATATAGATGAAATTGTTTTGCGGGTGTTTTATATTTTTTGTACGGTTATTGTGCAATTTGAAAAATTGAATTAGAATTGCGCGGAGTTGTTCGGGGTTGTGGATTATTTGAAACGATAAATCATTTAGTTCGTAACTCCGAGTTCGTTATGATAGCGGGCATTGATTTTGTCGGAACTTTTTTTCAAAGTTGGACGCAGCCTTGTTGGACTGTTGCCCGCCGATGAGTCAAATTTAGCTGCCGCCAATAATAAAAATTATACGCAACATACAACCGATTTCGCCGACACATTCACATCACGGAATCAACAACACACAGCGTATAAAAACAATTTCGTACAAGTAACCAACCACACAATTTTGACAAAATAAAATCAACAAGATTGCACGTCAATCTGATATTGACTTATTATTACAAATTGATGTTGCCGGTTACTTATTTTTGTAACAAAAATTCAGGATTACGTTATGTCAAAAAAAATTGCTAAAAAGAACAGAAAGAAATCTACAAGAAAATCATCAAAAAAATCCACTCCAACAGAATCACAAAAAGGACGCCCGGTCGGCACAGGAAAATACGGATGCACAACCAGCGCAATCCGAGTCCCTGTTCACCTAATCAGCGAAGTACAAGGTTACATTGTAAAGAAGCTGAAACACGCCGCACGCTCACGAAAGAAGGGATAATGTTGGTTACTTCCCCGAAAGAGAATTTTGCGGTGTGAGTTGTGGAGTTTGGTATTACGGTTGCGGCGGTTTGGGCGGCGGTTGTGGCGGGAGCGGGGTCTGTCGGCTCGACGTTGTCCAAGATTCGGTTCGATTGGTTGCAAAAATAAAAATTAGGTATAGACATGGTGAAAATGTTTAATTTGCCGGAACAAAAGACGTATATATCTTCTTTGACTGATCGCATAGTTGAGTCGTATCATGAGACGAAGTTGACTCATCATCTGGATCATTGCCCGCTTCCAAACTACGGCACAGTGATCAATGTTCTCGAAGACTTGAAGGAGATAATATATCCGGGCTATCGCCATCTGGAACGCCTCAATTCATCCAACGTATCGTATCATGTTGGTTATCTTGTTGATCGTTTACATGATCAGGTTTGCACGTTGTTCGAGCGGGCAATATGTCACGGTGACGATGACTATTGTGATTGCAATCACGGTCGGCGGCAACTTGCGCATGACTTAGCTTGTTTGAAGTCAGTGGAGTTCTTGGCGGAGATTCCAAATATAATGCGCAGTTTGAGCAAGGATGTTGAAGCGTCTTACGCGGGCGATCCGGCGTGCAAGTCAAAAGACGAAGTTATATTTTGCTATCCGGGTCTTGAGGCGGTAACGGTATATCGGCTTGCCCACGTCATATATACTCTGGGGGTGCCGTTGATCCCGCGAATGATGACGGAATGGGCGCACGCCAAAACAGGCATAGATATTCATCCGGGCGCGGATATCGGCGAATACTTCTTCATTGATCACGGCACCGGCGTAGTTATCGGGGCAACATGCGAAATCGGAAATTGGGTCAAACTATATCAAGGCGTAACACTAGGAGCTTTGAGCTTTCCAAAAGACGAAACCGGCAACCTCGTGAGAACCACAAAACGACATCCGACGTTGGAAGATAACGTTGTCATTTACGCCAACGCAACAATTCTAGGCGGAGAAACTGTCATCGGACACGATTCCATAATCGGCTCAAACGTCTGGCTAACATATTCCGTCGCCCCCAATACCACCGTAACAATAGAAAAACCAAACCTAAAAACACGCCACCGATTTTAACCCCGCTTTGATGTATCGGATTTCGTTTCCATCCGGCGGGGTCATGCCGGAAGCGTTCGATTATTGTCAACAACTTTTATGAAACCAGTATCTTTTTTAGATTTTATTCTGCACACCAAAAAATACCCGTCAAATTCAGTAGCGGTAGTTTTTGGCGACGATTCTTTTTTGAAATCTTACGCGATTAAAGTGCTGCGCGATCAAGTATTGAAAGGCGAAGACGCGGAATTTTCCCTCAGCAGATTCAACGGCAACGACGTAACTTTTTCCGATATTCGCAAAGAATTATCGACGAGAGCAATGTTCGGCGGCAGCCGCCGTTTTGTTTGGATAGAGGATGCGGATGGCTTCGTTTCAAAGTATCGCGGAGATATTGAGGGTTATTTGGACAAGATGTCCGATTCGGCGTTGTTTATGTTGGAGTTGAAATCTTTCCCGTCGAATACGAATCTCTTCAAGAAGATGGAATTGACCGGCTTGATGATAGAGGCAAAATCACTGACCGATAAGGAAGTTCCGTCTTGGGTTATGAAATGGTCAAAACATCGGCACAATATCGAATGTGATCCGGCAGCGGCGGCGTTGTTATTTGAGCGGATTGGCTCGGAGGCTGGTTTACTTGATCAAGAGCTTGCCAAACTTGCCCTAATGACACCGCCAAACAACCCGATAATCACCGCAGAACTAGTAGAACAAACAACAGGTTCATGGCGAGTCCAATCTACATTCGACATGATCGACCAAGCACTCGCCGGTCGAACCGCATCCGCAATCAAACAACTCGACGTGCTGCTCTCCGCAGGAGAGAATGAGGTTGCGATTCTGGCGCAGATTGCGTATTCGTTGCGCAAATTCGCGGCGGCGACGCGTGTGATTCTTGATGCCGAGTTAGCCGGACGACCTGTTACGGTGCAGACGGCTCTTGATAGAGTTGGCGTGAAGCGATTCTTCATGGAGAAATCCGAAAGACAACTAAAAATGCTTGGACGAAATCGCGGTTCGCAACTGATTGATTGGTTGTTGCAAACGGACATGAACCTAAAAGGCTCCAGCCGAAACAACCCAAGATTCATCCTAGAAACCCTAATAATAAAAATCGCCGACCCAAGATTAAGATAAAAACTCTCTTTGACAACTCTCCGCCAAAAAATAAACTAAACCGGAACAACAACGACACCCGCATCCGATCAACCGCGAATAACTTTGACAAAATCAATTTTAATTTCCAAGATCATCTATTCACGACCGTTTATACCTTTTGTACTTGATAATTCCTTTTTTTTAATGTCATCGTGAAAATTTGTATAACCAATATTGAGTCTCAACCAATTCGCAACTGGTTACCGATTCCATCTCCCTTGGTAACGCAAAGTTCCCCCAAATCCGCGCCCTTATCCCCTTATTAAAACATTGTGAATAAAGGGATAAGGACGAGTAATCGAGGTAGCTTCGTTGTTATTAAGGGTGGGGAAATTGGTATCTGTTGCGTGTCGGTTGTGACTCAATATCCGTAGCTCAAATCGGTAATAAAATCATATTATTACGATTGCGAATGGGAATTTTCAAGAGTAAAAAGTATAACATAGGGTTGATGTGTACACGAACATACTGTACGCGTAAATCATCATAACCCTTTGCCGAACCGCTTCGATCAAGGCAGTCCAAACTTCGTTCAAACGTAGACATTGTACAACCCCCAGCAATGGCGGCAACCCAACGC
>JAISQS010000502.1 GCA_031274045.1 Planctomycetaceae bacterium
TCGATAACCAGTTGCGGATTGGTTGAGACTCAATATTGGTTATACAAATTTTCACGATGACATTTAAAAAAAAGAATTATCAATCGCAAAAAGTATAATTTTCTTTAATTTATTTTTAATGCGAGATACACGAAAATACAAAACACGCGAAATTTTAATAAATAACTCTTAAAAATCACTTTCGCATATTTCGTTTTTTCGTGTGTTTCGCGTTAAAAAGATTTTTCGATTATTTTATCTTCTTTCGTCTGCTGTTCCATTCGCTTCCGCTCCAACCCTCCACGATAACTCCGCGTTTGGGCAAGAAAAACGAAATCACAATACACACCACTCCAAGCAGACACAATATCACAACAATCGCAACCCGCGTGTAATATGCGTATTTTAATTCTTGAAAATTAACTTGAAAGTTGAAACTGAAATTTGGTCCTGATTTGAGTATTTCGTTGAATCGAAACAGATCGAACGGCAACATATAGTCTATAAGTTCATCTTTGGTCAAGAGAACAGTTCGTTCGGATAGCGGCAATGGAGTTGAGTTTTGGTAGATCCGCGTGTCGCCGTAGTCGAAAAATTCATTCTTCTTCAAAACATCCGCAGGTTGCGGATACGTGAAAAACGCAAAATAAAACGACAAAACCAAGAACAGAACAAAAAGAAACACTCCAGACCCCAAAAAACAACTACGCAAAATACCGGTTTCTTCGCGGCGTTGTTCTGTTTGTTCGACTTGTTCGAGTTGTTTAATTTTGATCATTGTTGGTGCGTTTCGGGTGTTGCCGCATTTTGGGCATTTGATTTCCGAACCGGCTTGTGAGACTTCTATTGGTTGTGAAGAACCGCACGAACAAGGAAACAGATAAAAACTTTTTGACATTGCACTTACTCCTGCAAAATTTTGACTATCATACATTATCGATCAAGGCAGCTCACACCACCGCAAACGAACCGCAACATGATAACAATTTCAAAAACAATGTACAGTAGGTAATCGTGAGGTAAGCAACATATAAGGCAGACGACCATTCGTTAAACGGCAATTGTCGGCCCCCGACGCTAACGAAAATTGTGTGGTGTAACGAGGGGCAAGCTTTGTTCCTGCGATTGGTGTTTTGTTTAGTATCTGTTTTCGCGTCGTTTGAAAAATCTTAGTAGGTCGGTAAGATAATCGTGACTCGTTTCAATTCCCATTTGATCAACCCTACAACGCCGCAATGTTTCATTGATTCGTTCTTCTCCGGCTTGTTGTTCTTTTTTGAGCAATTCTCTCACCGCCGAATTTGCAGTGTCTAACTCAACCAACTCACCCGTTTCGGCATCCTCAATTGTTATAAAACCGACATTCGGGAACTCCTTTTCACGTAAATCAAAAAGACGCATTGCCACAACATCATGCTTTCGCGACGCAATAGAAATCGCCCGTTCTTGTACAGAATGTTTCTTTGTGGTTTTGTTTGTTGATGTGGATTGCAAATTCGGCGAAGAGTGAAAATTGAGAAACGAATCATGCCGCTCTCGAACACTCATGCCAATCCCGCTACGAATCGCCGCAATTGAATCACTCTCTTCACCATTAAAAAGGTTCAATCCGTCAAAATTGCCCTTGTCAAAATTATCTTTGTCCAATTTCGCAAAACCCGACGAAAACTCACCCTGCGAATCATTCACTATGCCCGGCACAATAAAATCACTCAACATAAATATCACCGCACGCCTCTTTTGCACACGATTAACATAGTCAAGCACCACACGCAAATCCGTCTGCTCCGCAACCGGCTCAATCACCAAAAGTTCACGAATCAAATGAAGTACATTGGATTTCCCCTTGCGAGGTCGATAATAATTGATGACCTGATCAGCGAAAGTTACAAGACCGACTTTGTCATTATTCTTCAACGCAGAAAACATCAAGGTCGCCGCGACCTCTATTGCCGTGTCAATTTTTGACCGATGCGTCCCAAAAATACCGGAAGCAGAAATATCAATAAGAAACAATATCGTCAGCTCACGCTCCTCAATAAACCGCTTAATAAACGGTTTCCCCGCACGAGCCGTAACATTCCAATCAATCGAACGAATATCATCACCGGCTTGATACTCACGCACTTCGCTAAACTCCATACCGCGACCGCGAAACACACTCTTATATTGACCGGAAAAGAAATCATTGACCGCCCGATTCGCAACAATCTCAATCAAACGCACCTTCTTCAATAACTCAGATACTTCCAACATAAAATTTTACCCCCACTCTCAACCATTCTCCAAAAAAAATACAGAACGACCACAAATATCAATCACGTGTTGTCATGCACATATTCGGTTGTGACATTATCTATTTTGATGTCATCTTCGGCAAGAAGCCGTTTCAAATGATCAATATTCTTTCTGATATTTTCGTTTGCGGTTTGTGTTGTTGTTGTGAATTGAATTGAGTATGAATTTTTTTTTGATTTTATTTTAATTGTGAGTTCGCCTAGTTCGTCGAGGTTTAATTTTATGCGAAATATTCCGTCGCGGTTTGCAATTGATCTGCACGCCGACGCAACCCGCATCATCAACCGCCGCCGCCAATCCAACTCACTCAACCCCGCCGCCACCTCAATCTCAACATCAACACCCTCCAAAACTTCCAACCCATCCGGCAATACCTCCGGCAATATCTCAACACCACCCCTCGCAACATCAACCCCAACTCCCGCAAGACCAACTTCACCATCATTGTTCGGAATATTATCGTTTTGATTTTTTTGGTCAAAAGAATTTTGTTCTTGTGTTGTCAAGAAAATTTCTGAGAGTATTCGTGATGTATTTTCAATTTCTTTTTGTTCGTGTTTTTTATTTTTTTTGTTATTCTTTTCGTTGTTGTTTTCGTCATGTTGTTTTTTGTTCTGTTCTTCGTCGTATTCTATTTGGTCGATTTGTCCTGTTGTGTTGAAGATGGTGAATGTATTTTGATGTATTGGGATTGTTTGTCGTGGTAATTCGATTGGTATTGGTGTGATGTTTGTTGGTAATTGTGTGTTTTGGTTATTTTTTGTTTTGTCTTGTCTGTCTTGCAAAATTCCGCGTACAACCTCTTTTATATTTGAGGCGTTCAAAAAAGCTGGTATATCGTTAGATTTTGCGGTGTTTGTTTGTCGTGTTAAGTCTGTTTTGTTTGGGTTATTGATGGTTGTGTTGTGTTGGGCGGCGGGTTGTAGTTGTGGGAAGATGCCGGTGTTATTTTTTTGTGTTGGGTTGTTCATCAAGTTTGTCGAATCGGCGTTTGCAACTTCTAAATTTATATTATTTTTTTGATTTAATTTATTTGCGTATTCGTTTTTGATCTGTTCGCGGCGTTCAAGTTGATCTGTGTATTCATTTTGAATTTCAGTGTTGCGAATTTCGTTTTTGTTCAAAATATCTTTATTGAGGTTGTTATGTTGATCATTATTTTTGTTATTGTTTTTATCAATTTTGTTATCTTGTGATTTATTTTCTTGTTGATCATTTTTTGTTGTGTTTAGTAGTTCGTTGATGGTTGTTTTTGAGCTTGTGTTGTTGCTTTCATTCAAGCTGGCAATCGCAATACAAAACGCATTCGAGTACGCAGATTTGAGCGATTCGATTGACTCTGTTGTTTGATTCCGGTTTGTTGTTGCCGGAATAATTATTGGATTACTTTGATAATTTGTAGTATTGTCAATAGACACTAGTACCTCAATTTTTTTCCTGTGAATTATCCCTTGTTATACAACACAAGTTTTAAACGTAATTGTCTGTGTGAGGTTAGCGACGGTAGCTTGCTACCGACGAAATAGGGCGGTTTATGCGTTGATATATCAAAACGCCAAACGTCGGCGTAGCCGACAATTGCCGCGAAACGGCGCGGACTGGAACACGGGCGGGATGTCTCGTTATAGCACATAAGTTTGCCGCGAAGCGGCGACGGACTGGAACGCGGGCGGGATGCCCGCGTTCCAGTCCGTCACCGCTTCGCGGTAAAATTGTGCGGTTATAACAAGGTGAAGCTGACCGCCTATAACGGATTCGGTATAATCCCAAAAAAATTTTAGGAG
>JAISQS010000509.1 GCA_031274045.1 Planctomycetaceae bacterium
GAGAACAGGCATTTATAAAAAAATCTGCGCAAATCCTGACAATCTGTGCTATCTGCGTGCTAACAAAAACTAATATGCATAAATCTGTAAAATCTGTTGACAATATTCTTCTATTACCACCATGTGATAAACCTTCATGTGAGAAATCATCCGAATAATGATTCGATAACTTTGTACCACCAATTTTTTGTACGATAATGCAAAATAGAAGCCGATCATTATCGTACCGACTCGTACATTCTCACACACCAGCACACAACTCTAACAGATTTTTATTTAATCCGCGTATAAAATTTTACACTTGTCCGAATTTAAACGACACGAAATTCGAGATTCTTTAGAATGCGGCGGAATTGGTTGGCAATTTTATTGGTTGTTTCAAAGGATAACATATCATAGCGTAGGACAACGCCCTTGTTATACCACACATCTTTTAAGATGCTTTTTCTTGAGAATACGAAATAAACGAAAAATACGAAACATAACGAAATAATTTTTTTTAACGCGAAACACGCCAAAAAACGAAATTCGCGAAAGTGATTTTAAAAATTGTGTTTATTAAAATTTCGCGCATTTTGTATTTTCGTGTATTTCGCGTTAAAAATTTTCGAAATTACTTTTAGTTTATTTTGTATGTTTCGCATGTTTCGTATTCTCAAAAAAAATGTGCGGCATAACAAGGGCAACACCCTACGCGGATTCGGTTGCGAACACGAAAGATTGACGACAATAATCACAAAGGCGTGATAGTTGTTATTATTTTTGCTTTCGTGATTTTTGGGATGATTTTTATTGCGAGTCGTGTCGGTTTCTTTCTTGCCATCGCGTCTTCGTCAATCTCACTCGCCTCAAAACGCAACGGCAAAATTTTATCATCTACAAACGCCGTAACAATAACTCGCAATTTTTGTCCTTCCTTGCCGATTGTCAAATTGATCGCGCCGTCGTCATTGGAATCTTTGGCGGAGTCATTGGAATCTTTGGCATCGTTTTTAATATCTTTGTCAACGTTTTTAACATCTTTTTTGTCCCATGAATCGTAAGTAATCAACGCCGTCTCAAACGAACCCGCCGTCTCCAACTCAACCTCATCCGTCACCGTCAAGACGTTCGTCCCCCCTGCCCTTCCCGCCTCATCCGCATCTGCCCGCGTCAACTCAAACGTCCGCTCCAACTTTTTCAGTTCCTTGAGTCCGTATGCGGCGGCGTAGTTGATCGTACAAGAATCTTTTTTGTCCGAAAACATCTTGGCAATTATTTTGGCGTTTGTGTTGTTGCCGGATTTCTGTTGTTGTCCGTTTATGACCGGTACGGAGTGTCCGAAGGAATTTAGGAGGTTGCTTTGGTATCTTTTGTTGCTGAAAGTTCGTTGCGTGTAGATTTCGCCGCCCGGATCAATAATCTGCATCCCCCCAGCAAACATCACCGTAAAAGAACCAACATCATTATGATTATGCTGTTCGGCATTGTGTCCCCCCTTGCAGGCGACGGCAATCTGCTTCGTTTCACCTGCTCTTGGTCGGAATATCATCACGCCGGCGTTGGGAAATTCCGTTCGGAGGTCTTCGAGGGGCGTAGGTTGTTTGCGGTTTGGCGGGGTATTTGTTGCGGAATTTGGAAAGCAATAAATACCGGTCGATTTCAAGTTGCTCAATTTGTCCTGATAATTCTCGTAATCGGTGAATCCGAATTGGAATCGCCTGCTCAAAAACTTGACCAAAGAAGGCGAAGGCTTAGCATCAATCGCACAATCCGCGAATGCCGCAAATTTACCCGGCACAACCTCCATCCGAACCCCAAAGAGCGCACAATTTTTAACCTTCGGCATGGTCAAAAAATCGACCTTGCCGCCGGTGGCTTGGTGTACCATCTCCGAAAGATCGACAAAATGACCAAACCCGTAGTTCCAATAACCTATCCCCTCGCTGCAATAACCGTCTTCCGTGAATCCGTTAAGAAACGGCTGCATAAACGTCTCCGCCGCCGCAATATACCAAGCCCGCCGCGACGTATCCCCCACCAACGCCAACACCGCTCCAACCACATTCGCATGACAAACACTGTTCCAATTGTTCCCGCCGGTAATCCACCAGTTTCGCCCAATGTTCCCCGATTTAACCGCCTGCTCGTAAGGTCGCAACGTCCGGCGTTCGACATTCTCATAAATCAATTCCCGAACTCCCCGCGACAACTTCTCCCCCAACCACGACACCGCCAACCCAAGCTCAACACTAGTATCCGACGACACAAGATCAATATATACAGCCTTGCCGTCGTAGATTTCAGCGTTCCTGTCATGCGCGGGCAAAGTCCAACTTGGATCGGCACAAATTGAACGAATCGTCTCCTCCAACGGCGCAATAAACCGCCCTTTGTCCTCAATACATTCGGCAAGAACAAAGACAGCGATTCGGCGGTATTTTTGACTTCTGACGTTTTGGTAGTTGGTTCGGTTACCGTTTCGGTAGTATTCTTTGTAGAGGGCTTCGGGCAATTCGGGAATGGGCGTATTGAGCAATTTTTCGGCATCTTTGATGATGTTACTCTTTTGCAATAATCCCCAAGCAGCACGATCCCCAACCCGCCGCCCAACACAAAACGGCTCCTTCGCCAAAAACAAAACAACCTCCCCCGCCCTCGCCTCAATTTTCCGATTCCGCAAAACAACCTTCGCATCATCCGCCCCCGACAACTCAGCCGAAAAAAGAATAATTGAAACACAACAAAAAACCAAACTTCTAAACATAACAACCTCCTAAAATAGTTAATCGAAACAACTATACACAACACACATTGCGAAACGTATTACAAAATTTGTAATATATAAGCGAAATATCCGCTCTTATCAACCTTATTTATAATCTTATTTTTCCTAACAGGGTGCGCCGCAAATTAGGTTGAGTTGGTAATTTCATTTTGCAATGGTTTGAGTTTTTGATTAGGTTTTTTGTTGAGTTGCGAATGATGGGATGAATACGATGTTGTTGTGTA
>JAISQS010000517.1 GCA_031274045.1 Planctomycetaceae bacterium
TTGAGTTAATGCGGATATTTCACTGATGTATTACGTTTTTTCTACAGAGTTGATGTATTTCACTGATATATTACATAAAAACAAAAAAATTTGCCAGTTAATTTCTGGCGAAAGCCTAAGTGCGTAAGTAAATAACGAACCCCGTAGGGGTTCAACTCAAACGTGCAAATTTGGGGGCGTTAATCACACGCTTTAATGCGTTATTTGTACGAGCATTTAAGATCAATCGGTATAGTTGAACCCCTACGGGGTTCGTGTGAGTTTGTACCGTGTACCCCCGTGCTACGCTCCGCTTGCACGGGGTTATCAAAATTCAACACCTCCGGTGTTGTCCCGCTCCAAACCGAACACACAAATTCAGCAACTCGTAGCATCAACACGAACAATATAAAAGATAACCAAAAGACTCGCCCATACAAATACAAATACAAACACATTAACTATTAACTTTAACAAATAACCATGTCAGATAATATTTACCTTGAGCTGGAACTTTTTCTTGATCCGGCGATAACAGATTCCGTTGCGCTAAAGGCGGAATTGGAAGCGAAGATTAGCGAGTGGAACAAGCGAGTTGTTTCCAACCCGAAATATAAAAGCAAAATCGCGCGGACACGGAAGTTTATCAAAGACGGTTTGTCCGAATTATCCGAGCTGGCAAACGAAGCCCGAATAGAACGACTCAATCAATTACGTTACGCAATCCAACAACAGAAATTTGCCGGTAAAATCGGCGAAAGCGGATTCAAAAAACTCAAAGATTTGTTTCCATGCTTTTCAGAAGAAACAATCAAACTCGAATCAGAATTCGCCGGAGATTCAACTTTTCAACCACCCATAATACCGCCAACCCTAAAATGCGACAGAATAATTCCACCAATCGAAATGGAATCAGTAAATACGGATTTGAGCATAATTGAGAACGGACGATTCGCGAATTTATACGAACTACTAGAATTGACCGAATCAGCTTCAACCAACGATTTGTACAAAAAAGCATTGGAAGAAGGAGAAAAAAATCGCCGTGTTGCCGCCAAAACTCCCGAAGTCGATGCCAAAAACCGGCTCTTGGGGAAAGCCGCACACTACTTCAAAGATGATTACGAACGTCTCAACTACGATGTCGCACTACAACGAAGCCGCTTCGATAAACTATGCCTCGAATCGTTCCAACATAGAGCAATCAAAGGAATCATTACATCAGAAATTTATGAGTTGTCGATTAACGATGCTGTTGCGAAAGGTTTGACGCGAAAGGAAGCGGAATACTTGGTCTACGAATATTATTGTGTCAAGATGAAATGCCCGCCGCCGATTTCATTGAACGTTACAACAACTCACAACACCAATCCCGAAAAACCGACAAACTTTTGGAGCATATTTGCAAAACAGACCCCGCAACCATCACGCCCCCGCATCGAACATTCAACCGAACCAATCGACAACACAAAAAGCATCACCGTCGCAGACGAACCAACCCTACTCCTCGAATCATTCCAATTCAACGACATCCGCGACGCCATCACGCCAATCAACGAAAACAACCTGCCAATCATCTGGAACGATAAAGTTTTTTGGTTCGCGTCAGTCATCAGTGTTGTGCCTTTGGGAATAACGGCAATGAAACAAGAGTTTCTCGACACAATAATACAATTCGCATTCGGTCTGGCGTGTCTGGTCGGTCTGTTGGTAGTGTGCGGGCAACTAATTCGACGCGTCATTTTTCGCAGCTCCGAAGACATTCGGATTCCTGTTGCCGCGTTTTTTGTCACCGCGTTAATCACCATTCCGGCGTTCATGTTGTTTTGTCAATGTTTCCCCGAACAATGGTTGACAAATATTGTGGTAACGGAAAACAAATTTTATCTGCTGTTGAAACTCATTTTCTTCAACGGAATATTTGAGGAGATAATCAAAATAATACCGGTGCTGGCATATTTGTTGTACCAACGCCAAAAAGCTTCAATGAAACTGACATTCCTAATCGGTTTTTTATCTTCGTTAGGTTTGATCGCGGTCAAATTGATAATGATGTGGAGTGTTCAAGATGTCGGTAGTTGGTCAAATTTACTTCATCTTTTAACAGTTGATATTATGTATCCGGTTGCGCCGAGTTGGGTTTTGAAAGTTATTTCATTGGTGATTGCTAATGCGGTTTGGACGGCGATATTTGCGTATTATTGCTCTTGTGCAATGATAGCGGGAAAGCAATGGATTAAATTTTTGCTTATTGGTTTTGGTATTTCATCTTTTCTGCATGGTTTTTATGTTTGGCTTGGAG
Organism: Planctomycetaceae bacterium; assembly: GCA_031274045.1. GTDB lineage: Bacteria > Planctomycetota > Planctomycetia > Pirellulales > Thermoguttaceae > WRKP01. The sequence goes on from JAISQS010000517.1 coordinate 2,282, forward strand.
CGGACTTCCCGGGTTTTGCTGCGTTGGTTATTGGTACTAGTTTCGTTTTGTTTTACGGTTATCTTGCCAAGATACGGAGTCAAATTACTCAGGCAACATAACTTCACTTTAACCCTTAACATTGTCCCTCACTTCACAAAAAAATATGAACAATTTACCTCAAATTCCAAAGTCTGTTATTTTCGCAGTCGCGGCAGCTATCGGCTGTTTTGTCGCCGCAATATTGGCTGAACCGCTGTTCATTCAAGCACCGCCGCGATACGTTCCGCCAACCGCGCCAAGTCCAAAATTTTGCCTCACCTTTGATGATTCAGGAAGCATGGGAACAGCTAAACGAGCTGCCGTTAAAAACGCCGCCAAAGAATTTGTACAAAAACGTGATTTGGAAAAAGAGAAAGTTGCCATCGTAGCTTTCTCAAGTTCTTCACGCATTTTTCTACAACTTTCACACGATCAAAATCAAGTTCTCTCCACGATTGCATCCTATCAGCTCGGCGGCGGAACTATTTTCTCCGGCGCATTGCAAGATTCGGCAAGCGTATTTCAAAGTGACTCCGAAGTTGCAGACGAAGAGAGAAAAGTAAAAGAAGTCAACGAAAAAATAAGAGAACAAAACGAGAAGGACAAAAAACGCCGAAAGAAAATTGAACCGTTGAAAGAACAATCCGTACCAAAAATTGTTCTGTTCTTTACCGACGGACAAAATGGAGATCAACAAGAAGCGTTGCAAAAATCGATGATGTTGCGTGAAAACGGCATCATGCTTTTTGCGGTGGCGACACTTGACGGCGACAAGAATTATCTTGGACAAATGACCGGCGACCCGTCAAGAGTTTTTATGACCAGCGATCAAGGTATTGCCGACGCTTTCAAACAGGTCGAAGAAAAGATCAAAGAAGTCACAAAAAGCACCACGCTTTTAGGCGAGAGCAATGACACAGATCATATTTGGGAACTGACTCAAGCAACAGTCTGGTCGGCGTTGTTATGTTTTGGCATGGCGTTTTTGATCGTTATTGTTCAAAACCGCATGATGCGAAAACCGCTGATAATTTATGATCAAATACCGGTATTGATTATTGGTGCGATTGCTGGTGGTTTTGTTGCTGGTTTTGGCGGTGATATTGCATTTCAGGTTGTAAAATTTTCTCTTATCGGGCGTGTGTTTGGTTGGGGGTTACTTGGTGCGGTTTTGGCGTTGGGTATGTCGTTTTATATCAGGAATCTTGATCGGAAGTGTGCGTTATTGGGGGGCGGACTTGGCGGGGTTTTGGGTGCTATCGGTTTTTACATTTTTGCAAGCGCGATAGGTTACATGAGCGGTCGTTTGATTGGTGCGATTATTCTTGGTGCTTGTATTGGTGCGATGATCGGTTTGGTTGAAACGTATTATCGCAATGTTTGGCTGATGGTAGTTTATGATCCGCGCAATTTTGCACAAGTCAATCTTGGCTCGGAAAAAGTAACTGTCGGCTCTGGCAAAAACGATACCGTGTTTATCGCCAATACCACTCCGCAAGCAGGAACTTTCCAAGCTGAAGGAAACAATATTCGTTTCAAAAATGCAAACGGAACACAACTACTCACGCCGGGAACAAGAGTAAAGGTCGGTTCAGTCGAACTCGTAATCTGCTCAAAAGACGTACCTTTTTCACCATCAAAATTTTTCCCAATGAAAATGTCAAGAGCAAAAGAATTACAACAACAAAATAATTCAAAATAATGCACAAGAAGTTAAGGGAAGAATATTTTTTTGAGAATACGAACATAAACGAAATGTAATTTCTAACAGGGTGCGCCGCAAATTAGGTTGAGTTGGTAATTTCATTTTGCAATGGTTTGAGTTTTTGATTAGGTTTTTTGTTGAGTTGCGAATGATGGGATGAATACGATGTTGTTGTGTA
>JAISQS010000606.1 GCA_031274045.1 Planctomycetaceae bacterium
CCCCCCCCCCCCATTTTAACATGTTAATTTGCAAAGTTTCTAACTTTACTGAACTTTTCATATTGACCTTTCTTTTTCAAAAAAGTTTTTTTGTGATAAACGAGTCGCTTGCTCCCGACGCTCGCGTTTTTTTGTTTTGGAACACTAATTCCAATTTGCCGCTTGCCAAACACAGAAACAAATTTAATTGTCACCATCGGCACAACACAAAGAAACAAATGGATAGTTTGCTGTTCCAAACACGGGCGGATATTAGACACCAAAATTTCACATCAACAATGGGGGGTATTTTAGACTACAAACATTTTGACTGCTTTCAAATCATATTTTGAATCATATCCGCAAAATGATTTTGGACTTAAAATTTTTCCAAATTTTTTTTCAAAATCGACCAAAATGCAACCGTAAACAATGATATTTGACATTGTTGATGTGTTGTGTGGTTAGCGTGAGATTATTCGTTGCGCTAAGTCAAGAGTGATATTTCAGCATTATTTTAATGCGAAACACGTGAAAAAACGAAATGCGCGAAGGGGGATTTTTCACAGAAAGGTAATGGAAGGTATGGGAAGAATATTTTTTTGGAGAATTTTTTGTCAACAGATTTTGCAGATTTATACAGATTAGTTTTTCTGATTATTTCGGATTTTGTGGGGCAAGGTTCTAACAATTTTTTTGATGACAACAGGTGATCGTTTTTTGACTTTCAACAATTGGTAACAATGAACGTAAAGGAAGTGAGCAACCCCGTAGGGGTTTAACATGGATACCCCCGTGCAAACGGAGTCAGCACGGGGGTAAGAACGTAACAGAGGAACGAACCCCGTAGGGGTTCAACTATTGGATCGATTTTAATACACATACAAGTGACGCATTAAAGCGTGTAGTTCACGATCCGAAAAATTACCCGTTGGAGTTGAACCCCTACGGGGTTCGTGCTTCACGCACACACTTACCCCGTGTTGCGATCTGCTTGCACGGGGTTATCAATATTCAACACCTCCGGTGTTGTTTTAGTCCAAACCGCACTCGTATGTAAAACGATTTGTTCCATCAACGCGAAAATATTAACGAAAATAAGCCACCACAAAATCCGAAATAATCAGGAAAATGTTCTTCCGTTACCTTCCCTTAACTTCCAGTAAATTATTCCCCAAATAAAATTTGTGTAATAGAAATTATAGAAATTGATACTGGTTTTTAATTGTGTCCTGTTGTTACGAATCCGTGTCTGCGTAGGATTCTTTGCCCCTCCGCCGAAACCAGAAAATCCGCAAACCTACGACAACACGATTCATCCTCCGAAATCGTCAACGAAACAATCGATACCAACAACACACATCGCTCAACATCAATATCCGAATCATCATATTGATCAACAGTGTCATTGTTTTTTGAGGTATTCGCGGTATTCGCCGTATTTGCGGTATTTGAATTCGTGTTTGTGTTTGATGTTATTTCGGCTTGATTTTTTTTGCCAAGTTTTATTCCTTCCGCAAAATTTGAAGCTCTTTGCACCCACGCATCCCACACCAACGCCGCATCAATTTGATTCTGTTCCAAAGCCTCCAAAAGCTCCGCCGCCGTAGCAAAAAATATCACGTTATCAGCAACATTATCTTTCGTTCCGCTCACGTTATTTATGATGTTGAGAGCGGCGTGTCCCATTCCGTTTATTGTTGGGTCGATTATTCCTAGCCGGTGTTTTTGAGTCAGAGTCCCTTTGACCGAATCGAGAAAAAGAGGATTCCCCTTCGGCACAAGAAGCACCATCGTCAAATAACAAAACGGATACTCACGCGCGACCAATGACTGCTCTTGCAGTTTGTCCAGTTGCAATGCAGACTCGGTCAAATACATGTCGCCCGGTTCTGAGTTGCGTAGTTCCATGATGATTTTTGTTGTGCCTTGATTGAGTACGATTTGATTTTTTTTGTTTGTTGTGTTGTTATCGTTTTGGGATTTATTTTCGTCGGCGTTTCCCTTCGGCATGTTTCGCCAAGGCGCAGGCGAATAACGTTTTTTGTTCGGATCCTCTTCAACTTCATCCGGCAACTTTTGCGTAAGATAATTTCGCCGCATTGAGACTTGCTTGCCGTAGATCACTTGAAATTGAGCGGATTCCTCCCAAAGCACACTCCAAAATAATTCATCACAATAAATTTTCAAAGTCGTCTTCTTCGCACAACCCGAAAATAAAATAATACAAATAAAACTCAAAAACAGAATTAAATTAAATGTTAATCGCATTTTTTTTATAATTTTTTTTACAATTGGTTACGATAGGAAATAACCGGTAATATAAACAACCTTAGTAGCCATTGACAATAAAAATCTACACTAAGCTTTTTTAGCACGCAGATAACGCAGATTTTAAAGATATTCGCAGATAAAGAAGAACAGTCATTTATAAAAAAACCTGCGTAAATCCTAATAATCCGCGTCATCTGCGTGTCAAAAAAGGTTTGGTGCGCTTGTTCAATTTTCACTGATATATTACCAATATTTTATGTCTCACTGCCACTATTATCAATTAGTTCAACGATGGCGTTTATTGCGTGGTCAATAGGCGATTCGATTTTATCAACTTCGCGCAACAGAGCGGCAAGTCTGCGTTTTTGCAACGCCATCGCTTCGTGATTTGAGAGCCAAAAAGTAATGTATGCGGCGGCTTCTTTTGATTTATCTACTGCGGTTAGAAATTCGGGGAACATCATTCGGTCGCGGTCTTCATCTGAAGGTTCGGGCGGAATCGGGAAGACTGATTCGGGGTAGAATGCCGGAGTTGAGTCTGTTGTTGTGTTTCGTTCAAGGTCGATTGCCATTAGATTTACCAGAGTGATATACCGCGTCCGGCGAAAGTATCTTTGAATCAGCAACGCTAATTTGCCAACCTTATAATAAACCACCGTCGGCTTATTACACGCAAGAAGCTCAAGCGAAACCGACCCCGAAACAGCCATACAACAATCAGCAGCACGTATCAACTCCGTCGTTCGACCAACAAAGATCGGAATCAACACCCCAAGCTCACGTAAACGTTCGTTTATAAATGCGGCTTGGGACTGGTTGAATGCGGCGAAGACCGGTTGGATGTTTGGGTGCATCGATTTGACATATTCTATCGTGAGTATGATGTCATCAAGATTCGCGGAGACTTCCTTGTTTCGCGAACCCGGCAACAACGTCAACACAGGACCATTACCATACTTTTTGTAGAACGCGTCTAAAAAAACTTTATCAGATTCTTTGTCAGCAATTTCCTCAAAGAACGGATGACCAATAAAAACAGATTCAATACCTTGTTGCTCAAACCATCGTTGCTCAAATTCTATCGGAGCTAAAACGAGATCAACAACTCGTTTCATCGTCTTCGCCCGCCACCTCGCCCAACTCCAAATTTGCGGCGGTATAAAAAACAGTACCGGTATGCCTTGTTTTTTTGCCAGTTTAGCAACATGCCAGTTGAAGCCCGGATAGTCGATTAAAATTACCACATCAATTTTTTCACGTGCAAAATATTCTTTGATTTCGTTGAGCAATCGCCAATACGTCAAAAAATTCCGTATCACGCCCCAAATCCACATCACCCCAATTTGAGCTAAATCAGCAAGTAATTCACAACCTGCCCGCCTCATATTTTGTCCGCCGACACCGACGAATTGAGATTCGGGCAACCGCTCACGCATCCGATACATCAATGCCGCTGCATGCACATCACCACTAGGCTCACCCGCAGAAAAAAATAATTTCATGCCCAAAAATAAAACAAAAAAATATAAATCAAAAAACACAAAACATACGAACAGCAAGAATATACATTGTAACATTAACCTAATCAACCGCCCGCCAAGTTTTTATTGAACAAAAAATACAACAAGACCCTCCAATAACCAAATAACAAAAACATTCATTAACGATGACCCTTCCAATTTTATATTGCAATGATACAATGAACGAGAACTTTTAACCACAATAAAAATCTATGCCAAAACGTCCGATTCGGTTTTTTAATACGACAGGTCCGTGTAATCCCGACGACCATTATATGCTTCCGCCAGCGGAGCGATTGCAAGGTGCGCAGTTGCACCGTTATATAAAGGACAATCTCTATTGGATGCTTCATGCTCCTCGTCAAACCGGCAAGACGACGTTCTTGCAAAGTTGGATGCGGGAGATCAACGCCGGTGATGATGCGATTGCGTGTTATGTGAGCGTCGAACGTTGTCAGGGGATGACTGAAATTGACAAGTCAATGCCCAATATTTGTAAATCTATTATTTCTTATGCAAAAGTAACTCAATTACCTGTTCCCGATATGCCGGAAAGAGAAGGCGGTAGTATGCTTTCCGACATACTCGCAAATTGGGCTGTTATTGTTGCCCCTAAGCCTCTTATTGTTTTGTTTGATGAAGTTGATGTTCTCGAAGGCGAAACGATGATCAGCTTCCTTCGACAACTTCGTAGTGGTTTTGCAATGCGTGGTGTTGGTAAGTTTCCGGTATCGATTGCGCTTGTTGGTATGCGTGATTTGAAGGATTATCTTGTAACGGCAAAAGACGGCAAGCCGGTTAACCCCGGTTCGCCATTCAATATTAAAGAGGACTCGATAAGTATTGGTAACTTTTCCAAAAATGATATTATCCGTTTGTTCAAACAACGTACCGCCGAAACCGGACAACAGATCACACAAGA
>JAISQS010000609.1 GCA_031274045.1 Planctomycetaceae bacterium
TTGACTAATCCCTAAATTTATTATGATGAAAACTTATTTGAGATTGCGGTTAAGTTATATTTTGTTTTTATTTTTTGTTCAGGCTGTGATATTTATTTATGTGTCTTGGAGTACGAGTCCGAATCGTACTGAGATAGGTCATCTTGGTGCTTCGGCTTATTTTTGGCAGACTGGCAAGTTTGATGTTTTTCATGTTAATCCTCCTCTTTTGCGTGTTGTTTCGGGGATACCTGTTTTTTTATTTTGTAATCCAAAAATTGATTTGAAGAATTATTCGCCGCGACCTCAGGATCGTTGTGAGTGGCGGCTTGGTAATTCTTTTGTTACGGTGAATAGTTCGGATGATGTGCGGTTTTATGTGTTTCTTTCGCGTCTTGTTTGTTTACCGTTTTTGTTTTTGGGGAGTTATTTTGGTTATCGATTTGCGTTGGAGTTATTTGGTGATGCGGCGGGTTTATTGTTTTTGCATATTTGGATTTTCTCGCCAATGATTATTGGTTGGGGGGCGACGATTTGTCCTGATGTTGCGGCGGCTTCGGTTGGAATTGCTGCGTTATATTTTTTTTGGCACTGGTTGCGAAACCCTAGTACATTCGGAACAATCCCAGTCGGCGTAATGCTTGGGTTAATGATATTGACAAAATTAACGTGGATAATTGCGCCGTTGATTTGGTTTATTCTTTGGGTTATTTGTCGTTTTAGCCGATATTCCAAAACAGACAACACGGCAAATTTTGTCCCAATCAAAGTTACCGCCGACGGCGCGGCATCGTCGGGCTGTTGTCAAGTTGACGGGCAAAAATCTAAACAGTTGACGGCATCGAATAATAGAGTCAAACCGACATTCTTCAAATTTTTGTTGATACTTTTTGTTGCGCTGTATATGGTCAATTTCGGTTATTTATTTGACGGCTCGTTCAAGTTGCTCAAAAATTACCAATTCATCAGCGGCTCTTTGACAAACAACAAAATACAAAAACACGGCAATCTCCAGCAAGGTAACAGATTCAAAGATTCCATTCTCGGTTATATTCCTGTTCCGTTTCCCGCTGAATTTATTCAAGGAATTGACACGCAGAAATTAGATTTTGAGCGCGGGATGGATTCGTATTTATGTGGTGTTTGGTCTGAGCGTGGTTTTTTTTGGTATTATTTTTATGTGTTGTTTTTGAAGGAGCCGTTGGGTACATTGGGCTTGGCGTTCTTATCTTTTGTTTTTTTGTGTACAACCCGTGTATGGTCAATTTGCGCAACGTTTATTACGAAAAAAAATCTCAACACCTCTTGCCCGAATAAAACAACACACAACGGAAATAGTAATATTGCCGAAAATCGAGTTACGTTTTTTGATGAGTTGGTGATATTGATTCCGATGTTTGTTGTGATGTTATTTATTAGTTGTCAGACTGGTTTTTCTTTGCATCCGCGATATATAGTTTTGGTGTTGCCGATGTTTTATATTTTTGCGGCAGGAGCGGTGCGAGGGATTTTGTTTGGTTCTTTTTGGCAAGGGAATTTGTGTGGAGTTGTTTGGCGTATTGCAATTTTGAGTATTTCAATTTTACTGATGTTGTCGAGTGTGGTGAGTAGTTTGCGGGAGATTCCGTACAGTATGTCGTACTTCAACGAACTCACTGGGCGTGGCGACGAGCGTAAATTCAACGCGCCGGAGTTTCTGCTTGGGAGTTGTATTGATTGGGGGCAAGATATGTATGAGTTGTCTGATTGGATAAAGAAACATCCTGAAGCGAAGCCGTTATACATCTCTTACACGCCGTCAATTCCATTGGCAACTTTCGGAATCAAATACGACGGCTTCGTCACCGATAAAATTCAAAACGGCTGGGCAATAATCGGCATCAACAACCTATACGAGAAATCCAACCAAAACGAAAAATACAAAAAAATAAAACCCACCACAACAATAGGTTGGAGCATACGCATCTACCACCTCGAAACAAATACCACACACAACCAACCACACAATTCGCGTTAGCGACGGGGGCTTGCCCCCTCGTTATACCACACAAGTTTTTTTTGCGTTGGTGATCGTAAGGTGGGCAACCGACCGCTGGGCGGTTGTGTTTTCGGCGAGCGAAGCAAGACGAAAACAGCGGGGGCGGAACACGCATCGGTAAAACCAAAACGCCCTATGTTGTAGGGACGAGGGTAAGCCTCGCCCCTACAACATCAGCGTTTTTTGGTTTGGGGCGATAGAAATTCCGGTGCGTTTTCCGCCCCAACTGTCGGCTTGCGCCGACGTAACCGCCCGGCGGTCGGTTACCCACCTTACGTTTGCCAACACGTTTTGGCGTTCAGTTCAAACTTTTTTGGTACTATTACGCACAGAGGCGGGCGGGATGCCCGCGTTCCAGTCCGTGCCGCTTTGCGGCGAACTTATGTGGTATAACGAGGGGCGTTGCCCTGTGTTATGGTATTTGATCTTTTCGAGGTCAGATAAAATTGTACGTTTATTATCAATTTATTTTTTCTTGGTAGTTATATGTTTTTAATTATATTTTTTGTAATGATAATTTTTGCGGGTACGGTTTTTTCGGATGAGCTTCAAAACGAGTCTTTGCGTGTTGATAAATATCAAGTGCCGCTTCAAGTGCCGCCTTATGCTGACTTGACCGTGAAGGACAACAACACGAAGCCATCAAAAAACGAATCATACCGCGTTTTTTTTCCGACTGATAATAAAGGCAAAATAATCGATAACACCGTTTGGCTGCCTGAAGAATTTTTTCGTCTATTGCACAAACTCACGCACGAACAACTCAATCCAAATAACCCCATCCCCAATCCTCCAGCCGCGTCAGACTCTGTATCCGACTCTAGCTCCAACTCCGATCCAAACTCCGACCCGAACTCAAACCTACCCGCTCCAAATGTTACCCAATCGAAAAAACAACAGTGGCAAATTGAATCCGCCGAATATATTGGTTCTTTGGTATTCAATCCTATTACGAAAAATTTAGAGTTGTCGGAGTTCAAAGCGATATATCAAATTGACACCGAATCGGATAACGTAACAATTTTTTTGCCGTCATTGCCGTTGTCAACGGCTGAATCTACGTGGGATGATAAGCCGATTCGATCTGAATGGCAAATCGACAAAAAAATCATCACAAACACAAACGATAACAATCCGGCAAACGACCAAATAAAAAATAACCGTACTCTCTCATTTGAAATATCACACACAACTCGCGGCAAACACAAACTCGAAATCCCACTCGACCCGCCGACAATAAGATTGATTGACAATTTCCGCATAAATTTTGACATCCCAAAAATACCAAACACCATTCTAAAATTAACAGTCCCACACAACGCGCCCGCAATCACAATCATCGAATCACTAGGCGCAATCACACAAACGCCAACCGCAGATCAGAACAAAAATAATAATGACAAAAATCATAACCACGACAAAAATCCCGACAACAAAAAAGAATCAACCGAACACCAAATAACAGCCGAATTAGGTCAAGTTGAAAAACTCGCGTTCACTTGGAACAACGATTTATACCATGATAAATCCGCCGAAATGTCCGCCGAATCATTCATCAAAATACAAGCCTACCCGTCACAAATCGATGTCAGAATACAATTCAACTACAAAATCAATAACGGAAAAATCCGCTACATCAACGTTTTACTTGATAATCATTGGCAGATTTCGGGACAATTTCTTTGTGATGAAAATCAAATAGATCGTGTTGAAACTTTTTGGGACAATGTTGAATCGTCTGATGGAGTGAGTTCGCGGCGTGAGGTTGCGCGTATAATTTTCAAATCGCCTGTATCGGGTTCGTTGACGCTTCGTGCCGGATTTGTTCTTAGTGATTTTGCAGGTATCGGTCAAGTTAGGTTGCCGGATATACGACCGTTTCGTGTTGCGGTTAATAAGTCGTTGCTTGCTGTTTCCGCCGATCCGCAACTTGAAATTCAACTCCCAAAACAGGGACAAAATAACACCGTATCGCCGCAATGGAACGACATGTTTAATTTGACTCCAAACACACCCGCGTCATCAAACGCCGCCGCAAATACCGCAGCGGGAATTATCGTAACGAAAAATACAAGTCAACCATTCGCCGAATACGACACAACAAAAACCGCAAAAGATTGGAAGTTGAGCATCAGCGCAAAAAAACAGTTACCGTTGTTGACGCTCGTTCAATCTGCTCTTCTCGACGCGGGCGATTCGACGTTGCAATGTAACGGTGAATTTGAAAGTTTGAGTGAAATTTTTCATCAGACGTTTACGTTGCCGCATTCCGTTGTAGTTGATTCAATCGACGTTTACGACGCACAACGTAATCCTGTTGGTGTTCGATGGGGGCGTACTTTGAATTTGCAAGTTGTAAATAATGAGCCGCGAATTGAGCGAATGATTTTTTTCAGACGACCGTTGTCAGGCAAATATAAAATCAATGTAACCGGACATTTTTTATCGGAAAAAATTAACCGTGTTCCATTGATTTCTTTTGATGACGTAAAATTGCACAAACATCAATTTGAACTTTACCGCACGTCCGCAGTCATCATTCACGGCAACACAACACGAACAGTCTGGCAAAAAGAACACACTTCACGCAACGTTTTTGCAAATGCGAAATTCATCAGCTCGTGGACATCTTCAGACGTGCAAACTGCCGATAACACAATTTCGCCTTTTGTGAAAATCTTGTTAAATCATCCGATAGTTAAAGGCGAAATCACAACAATAATGCAGCCGATAAAAACAACAACCGAAAACACAAACCCGCTATCAAAAGCACCAAACACGCACCCAAACACACACCCAAACTTACAACAAATATCGACATCAACATCGACATCAACATCAACATCAACACAAACGACTCCCGTGTCCGCAACCGTTGCACCAACAACCGCGTCCTCAAACGCCGCGCAAATCTCCGCATCAAATAACATCACGACAACATGGGACGTAATTTTTGATGTTGACTTGAACATTACATCCGGCGAGCTTGAACAGATTCGTTTGCAATTAGATGAGCGGATCGCGTCCGTTAATCGTCTTGAGCCGCCTGTGAATTGGCATGTTGAGCAACAAAAAACAAACGGTCAAACACAACTGATAATTTCACCGAATACAATTTCAGGTAAACAACATTTCAAAATTTACGCTACTTTGAATAACACAAACAGAGCTGTCTCGTTGCCCAAAATAATTCCTGAATGGGACAGCGGCGAACAAGCCGAAATACAATACTACGCAATTCTGCCAATTGAAATCGACAGCGAAGAACAGACAACCGATAATACTGCGAAACTTGACGATGAAGATGACGACGAATACGACCACACAGACCCTCAACATAAGCGCAACAAAAAATCGGCACCGATTCAAATTGCGTGGAATCTATCAAATCTGCAAAATGCGGATGAAACATTGCAAAAGCGGCTTGCGGCGTTATTGCCGACGGCGGCTGCGAGTCTTTTTTTGCGGGCAACAGACGAAGAATATTCCGCGTCAATCATTCAAGGCGGAATAAAACCGATAGTGACTTTTTGTGATGTGAATTTGCATATTAACCGCAAGGGAAATCTTTTTGGTATTGTCGTATTTGACATGAAAAATCTTAACGATGACAAATTTATTATCGCAATACCTGACGGATATGAGTTGATTCGGATACTGATGAGCGGCGGCGCGATAAGCAACGGCAGTATAGGTAACGGCGGCATCAAACTTGAGCGGAATCGTTGGCGGCTGGAGTTGGCGGGGAGCGATTATTCTGTACGTGTCGGTCTGATATTTCGCGCAACGTTAAATTCAATGACCGAAAATATTCCGCTTCCCGCTCTTGAAAATATAGATGTAAACGAAACAATATGGACAGTTTCTTTTGAAGATGAAAATGAACTCGCAAAAAGTTATCTCAACGTAATTGCAAATATCAACCAAACAGCAACCGCCAAAAATAAACAACAAACCGCCGAATCATTAGGCAGTCAAAAACCTGTTTCAGGTGAAATTGCTGCGGAGATGTTGTTCAAGTTCGATATGATACGGCTTGATAATTTGCTGCATATCGCGTCAAACTTGCCGACCCCGACAGCGGGAAAAAATATAGAACTAAAAAATTGGCTTACACAATGGGAATACGAATGGTCTGGAATAAACCGAACAATAAATTATCTCAAAACCACCTTCCCCTCAATACAAAACATAACAAACGAAAACCTACTCCTAACTCCGCCGCAAAAAAATAAATCATCACAACGCTCAATCAACTCACTAATCGGACTAATGGATACGCCCGAAAAAACATTGCAAGCCTTGCAAATACGTAAGGAACGCGAATCACAACGAAGCGGAATTATCGTTACGAAAAATCACGAGCTGACATCATTATTGGAATCGAATCCGGTTGTGCTTTGTAGAATTTTGATGACGAAATCTGGAACGAATTTATTTGGGGCAATAGACGGCAACCTAAGCGGATTGCATTTTAAACGGGCAAATGAACCATTGCGAGTAAAAAATAAATTAGTCACAGTTGTATGCTTGATAACAATTATAATTATCGCAACAAGCGTAATTATCACCGCACGACGCTACAGAAAAAACGCCAAAACAAAAAATATCCGCAATGAATGAAATGATGAATGAATTGAATACCGCTATACCGAATTAATTTTGCCGCGAAGCGGTAAGAGAAAAAAATTTCCGCAAAGCGGCGACGGACTGGAACGCGGGCGGGATGCCTCGTTATACCACACATCTTTTTTGAGATATTTTTTTGAGAATACGAAACAAACAAAATATACGAAACATAACGAAATAATTTTTTTGACACGAAACACGCAAAAAAACTAAATTCGCGAAAGTGATTTAAAAAGAGTTTATTTTCAAATGTGCTTATTAAAATTTCCTGATTATTTCGTTTT
>JAISQS010000643.1 GCA_031274045.1 Planctomycetaceae bacterium
CATACTAATCACACACGAAGCAAAAGAAGGAAACCTACTAAACGCAATCAAAGAATTAGAAAAATTACCCTCAATTCAAGGAAAAATTATACGAATGAGAGTAAGCGAAATATAGTCCAAAACAAAATAATTCACAGGAAAATACAAAGAAGAATATTTAAAACTTACACGCAATCACCTTCCTGTGAATTTATTTTTTGTAAAAATTTGTCTACTACTTTTTATTATCAATCGTCATTAACCGCGTGGAAATTAAATTTGACGAATGATGAGTTGCGTGTAGTTGTGTTTGTTGTTTTTTTGTGCAGGAACATGACTGGTGTTGATTGATCTTGATTGCAATCAATATTGATCTTTTGCAAAAATCGTATTCGTCAAGTGTCCGGTATTGTGAAGTTGACGATTGCTCGTCTTCAACAAGCAGGTACGTAATTTTGACGCGTGATTCAGATGCGTGATGCGGTATATGATGCTGTGCTTGATTATATTTGCGCAACGTTAATTTGGCGTGTTGGGGTGGCGTGTTGTGGTGGAGGGTTGAAGCTGTTTTTGGTCTGTTGATTCTTTGTTGTGAGAGGCGGAATGGCGGATATCTTGTGAGTGGTTGTCGAGCCGGATTTTGTGTTTAACCAGAACATTTTTTTTGAAAGGAGTGAACGATGTCGTTCAATTTGAGAACCTTTTTGTGTGTGTTGTTTGTTCTTCCGTTTGCGAGTTTATTTGCATTCGGTCAAGGAGTATTGGTCAATGAGGGATCGGTTGCGTTGCAATTGCCGCGAACGATCATAATTATTCCGCCGCGTCCGGCACCGCCGCATCCGATTCCGCGACCGCGTCCGCCGATTGTGAGTCCGTCAGTTCAGGAGGCAAGTTACGCAATAAAATCACTCGAAGTAAACGCCAATATCAACGGACAAATCGCCGAAGTCAACGTCTCACAAACATTCGTAAATACCGGAAGCACCCAACTTGAAGTCTCTTTTGTTTTCCCGTTACCTTATGATGGCGCGATTGATTCGATGACGTTTCTTGTTGACGGCAAAGAGTACAGTGCCAAACTTATCAATGCCAAAGAAGCCCGAAAAACTTATGAGGATATTGTACGCAGAAACCAAGACCCGGCTCTACTTGAATGGGTCGGATACGGCATGTTCAAAACAAGCGTATTTCCAATTCCCGCAGGCGCGAGCCGAACCGTAAATTTGAAATATACGCAATTACTAAAAGTTGACGGCGGTTTGACAGACTTCCTCTTCCCAATGAGTACCGCGAAATATACAACAAAACCGCTTGAAAAACTTGATGTTCATCTGAATATTGAGACACCGGACGAGATTAAAAATATCTACAGCCCAACACACGAAATAAAAATAAAACGCCCAAGCTCAACAAAAGCAACAATCTCAATGGACGCGAAAGATATTGTGCCGGATAACGATTTCAGACTTCTTTTCGATTCAGGCAAAAATGAAGTAAGTACGAGATTGTTGACTTTCAGACCTGATCCCAAAGATGACGGTTACTTCATGTTGCTCGCGTCGCCGAAGTTCAACGCCGAAGAAAAAGCTGTCGCAAAAAACGTGATTCTTGTAATAGATAATTCAGGAAGCATGTCAGGTCAAAAAATCGTACAAGCCCGCGACGCTCTCAAATTTGTCCTCAATAATTTACGCAGCGAAGACAACTTTAATATCGTACAATATAGCAGCAACGCCGTAAAATTTAAGGACGAAATCCAACCCGCAAACAAAGAACTCCTAAAAGAAGCCGCCGACTACGCCGACTCAATCAAAGCAACCGGCGGAACAAATATCGCAGACGCAATCAACACTTCACTCGCAATGATTCAAGATAACAAAGCACCAAATTATGTTTTGTTCTTGACGGATGGTTGCCCAACTGTCGGCGAAACGAACGAGATGAAGTTGAACGAGCTTGCAAAAAACGGCAACAAGCACGGCGCGAGAATTTTCGCGTTCGGTGTAGGTTATGACGTGAATAGTAGGTTGTTGGATCGCATTGCCCGCTCAAGTCGAGGGCAATCAGAATACGTTAAACCGGACGAAAATATCGAAGACCGCGTGTCAAGATTGTACAACAGAATCAGCTCGCCGGTTTTGACCGATGTCACATTCTCATTTAACCCAAAAAATAACGAAAACGACACCAAATACTACGGAACAAACCGCGTCTACCCAAACGGTACATTTGACTTGTTCGCAGGTGAACAGCTCGTTATCGTCGGGCGATATTCCAAACCCGGTGACATCACAATAAACGTCGAAGGAAAAGTCGGAACAGAAACAAAAAAATTCAACTTCGACGGCAAATTCATTGAAAAGAGCAACGACCAAATGCACTCGTTCATTTCAAGACTTTGGGCAATGCGGCGGATTGGTGAGATTCTCGATCAAATTGATTTAATCGGACAAAATAAAGAATTGATTGATGAGCTTGTCGCGCTATCGACAACATTTGGAATCTTGACTCCGTACACATCGTTCCTCGCCGATGACAATGTATCTTTGACAAGTAGAGACAGCAACAACGCAAGAGCAAATAGTAATACGATAGCTTTGGGTGAAAATTCCAGCGGTAAACTCGGAGTAGTTCAACGCGACGCAAAATTGTCGTTCCAATCAGCCGACAACCTTGACTCAAATTCATCAAAAAAATTGGCTTTGCGGAGGGCGGACATGGCGTTGAATGCAGCACCAAGTGCTCCTCGCGCACCAGATCCGACATCAGGGAGAGCATTTGGCGGTGCTTCCGCTCCGACATTGGTAGGAAAAGCGTCAGCGTCAGCGTCAGCAGACGCAGAAGCCGAAGTTGCAACAAACACTCAATCACAAGTTCAATCAATCAACAACAGAGCCTTCTTCCAAAAAGAAGGAGTTTGGGTTGATTCGACTTTGAATGAGTCGCAGATGAAAAAAGAAAATATCATCACGGTGAAAAATTTCAGCAAAGAGTACTTCAAGTTGATCGATGAACACGGCAAAGAACTTGCCCCGTATCTGGCTTTGGGCGGAACTCAAATAGTAAACGTTAAAGGTCAAGCATACAAATTCGAACCATAACCTTTCCGTTGGTGCGGAGTACTCACCATACCAACGGAACCAAAACATATTGGCAACGTAAGGTGAGTAACCGACCTTGTTATACCACACAAGATTCGTTAGCGACGAGGGCTTGCCCCCTCGTTATACCACACATTTTTTTTGAGAATACGAACCATACGAAAAATACAGAATAAACGAAAAGAGTTGATGGTAAAATTTCGTTTTTTTCGCATATTTTGTTTATTCCGTATTCTCTAAAAAAATAAAATATCGAAAGATGTGTGGTATAACGAGGCATCCCGCCCGCGTTCCAGTCCGCGCCGCTGCGCGGCTGTTTTTTGGGGTGTGTTATTTATTCTGTGAATCGTATTAGTGCGTATTTTTTTTTGCCGGTTCGTAGAACTAGTATTGATTCGCTGGCTAGGTGATTTTGGTCGAGTTTTGTGTTTGTGTCGGTGATTTGTTTGTTGTTGACGTATGCGCCTCCTTGTTGGATGGTGCGTCTTGCTTCTGCTTTTGAAGTTGCCAATCCGCTTTCGTGCAGCGCGTCAACCAATGTTAATCCTTCATCTAATTTTGCTCGTGGGATTTTTTTGCTTGGTACGTCAGCGAAAATTGAGTTTAATTGTGCGTCGTCTAATTGGGTGATTTCTCCGCCGAAAAAGATGTCTGTTGCCCGCTTCACCGCAACAAGCACACTCTCATCATGCACAATCTTCGTAAATTCATCGGCAAGTCTTTTTTGTGCGATTCGTTTACTCGGATCGGTGTTGTGGGTTGTGATGATGTTGTTGATTTCTTCTTGGTCTAGATCGGTGAAGATTTTCAACATTTTCCCTACATCTGCGTCGTCAAGATTGATCCAATATTGGTAGAATTGGTATGGAGATGTTTTGTTTGGGTCGAGCCAAATTGCGCCGGATTCTGTTTTGCCCATTTTTTTTCCGTCGCTCCTCGTGACAAGCGGACTCGTTATTCCGTGCAATTGGAAGCCTCCTATCCGTCGTCCGAAATCGCAGCCCATTGTGATGTTGCCCCATTGATCGCTTCCGCCGATTTGCAACTCGCAATTGTACGTTTTGCGCAAATGGACAAAATCATAACTCTGCATCAACATATAACTAAATTCAGTAAAACTCAATCCGGCATCAGCATTTTCCAATCTCAATTTTACGGAATCTTTGGACATCATCACGTTGACGGAAAAATGTTTTCCGACATCGCGCAAAAAATCAATATACGAAAATTGCGAGAACCAATCGGCATTATTTACGAGAATCGCGCTTGTTTGCGAGTTATCGAATCGTAGAAATTTATGGATTTGTTTTTTTATTGATTGGATGTTGTATTCGACTTGTTCTTTTGTGATCAGTTTTCGTTCTTCGCTTTTCCCGCTTGGGTCGCCAATAGTTCCGGTCGCGCCGCCCGCAAGAGCAATAGGTCGATGACCCGCCCGCTGAAACCGCCGCAAATTCATCAACGGCAACAAATGTCCAACATGAAGACTGTCCGCAGTCGGATCAAATCCGGCATAAACCGTCCGCGATTGCAACCGCAACCACTCCGGCAAACCAACATCATCCGTAGTCTGATGCACCAACCCACGCCAACTAAGCTCAAAAAATATATCGCCCATCTCTACCTATTCCAAACTTTAATACACACAAAAATAATCGTTAGCGACGGTAGCTTGCTACCGACGAAATTGGGGCGGGAATCGTGCTGATATTCCAAACCTTCACCCGTCGGCTGCGCCGACATTGGGCGGTTTGGTTTTGGCGGTGCGTTTTGGCGATCCAGTTGTCGGCTATCGCCGACGCAACCGCCCGGCGGTCGGTTGCCTACCTTATTACCTTTCTATGAAAACTCCCTTCTTACTTCAAATATCTGTTATTTAGCAATGTTGTTTCATCATTTTTTGGTACTGCTGTCAATGATGTTGGGGTTGTGAATGAGACTTGTTTTGTGTTGGTGTTATTTGGAGTTGGGATTGGTACTGGTCTGATTGCGAATGAGTTTGTTGTTGATGCTGTGTTTGGTTGTGGTATTTGTCTGAACTCTTTTTCTGTGCTTGGGCTTATTTGGAGTCCGTTTGTTGTTACGTCGGGCGTAGCAATCGGTGTTGGAGTTGGTATTGGTGTTGTTCCGTTTTCGGACTCTATTACTTTCGGTTTAATAACCGGCGGGCGTTCCAGCAATTTTTCGTCGTGTTGTTGTGTTGGTTCGGTTATTGTGGTGTTGACTTCGGTTGTTACGCCGTTTGAGATTGCGTTATTGCTGTATTGGAATTGTTGGTATCTATGTCGGCTAACAACTTTTGGTCTTGTGAAACCGTAGTTTATGCGTGTGCTTGCGTCTTCAGCTTTTGCCCGTCTTTTTGCGTCAAAATACGCCTTACTTGGCCAAGACCCCTCAACCAAATAAACATTGTCATACTCCAACAAAGAACCCTTCCTATAATGCAAAGTCATAATCGCGATATTGTAATCAATAACCGCACGATAATATTCGGTTTCGGCTTCGGACAATCTTGTTTGGGCATTGAGTACTTGATCCAGAGTTGTTGCGGATATTTCAAATGCTGCTGTGACGGCACTGACTTCGTCGCCTGCCGCAATTCTGCGTTGTAACATTGTCACGCTTGTTTGGTATGCTTGAGCGATTTCGCGGAATGAATCTGCCAACTGGTGAGTCAATTCTAATTCTTGATCTTGGAGAACAGCTCGTGATTTTGCCAATCCAAGTTGAGCGTTACGAACGCCTGCTAATTCACGCCGCCATCCAAACGGCATTGATGCTGTCACGCCCACCGTCCAACCGCTGTAATTACCGCTGGTCAAACTACCAATCGCGTTGCTTTGATAGTGTCCTTGATTTATCAACTCGTCGCCGGCACCGTTCCACCTGTAACCGGCACTCAAATCAACTTGCGGCAACAAAAAATTCTTCGCGGCAATCAATTCCAACTCGCGTTTCTTGACTTCCCACTTTTGCTTTCTCAATTCAGGCGATCTGTACAAAGCCTCCGTGATGATGCTTTGCCAATCTAATTTTATTGGTGCGGTGATCGGTTCGTTTGATGGTCTTATCAATCGTCCGTCGGTTACAGCCAGACCGAGAATTGACCGCAATGCCGCTTCGGTGCGGAATAAATTTGTTTGTGCGGCTTCGGTTTGACCGCGAAAAGCGTAGTAGTTATTTCGTGATTGGGCTTCGTTTTGGGCGGTGCCTTCTTTGGCTCCGGCAACCTTTTTCGCCCAAATTTGACTCCATGTTTGTTGTGCGCCGTCGCGTCCGGACTTCACCGATTCGAGCCGATGATACGCATAGTAGAGATTCCAATACGCCTTCTCAACATCCGCCACAAGATTACGAGTTGCCATCTCGAAATCGTTTATTGCTTGGTCGGTATTTATTCTTGCAATTGCGACACCGTTGTAGACACCGGGTTGTCCGCTGGTTCCGGCAATACGGTTAAATTGAATACCGTTACCGCGCAAAAGAGGTTGGACAACGCCGCCTTCAATATAACTTGACCAACCATTAGCGAAACCGCCGGTGGCGAACTGATATTGGTTGGATTGATTCAAATAGTAACGAGTACCGGTAGGTGCTGTTTGGTTTATGCCGACACCAAAAGTACCGTTATCTGTCTGTGGTGAACCGGGGACATCGCTCTTGCCCCACTGAGTCGTTGCCGCCAATGTCGCATCAAACGCCGACAACGCCGCTTCAACGCCGTATTGCGGGTTGCTCTCGGTCATGGCAATATCATAAACCGTACCAACAGCATTCGGCGAAGATAAAAGCGCACCCGGTGCCCCAGACGTTCCCGCACTCGAAAAACCAACTCCGTTGAGAGTGCGGACCACCTTGCAATTCTGAAGAGCAATCTGTATCGACTCCTCAAGCGAAATATCCCAAAAACTACTCGGATCAGGATTCGCAAGAGTAAGAGGATCAATCGCACCGCAAACCTCGTTCAATTTGGGAACTTCAGCGTCAGGGTAATCTATACGGGTTGCGTGCGTCTTCATGTATTTTTGGTATTGTCCTTTCTCGGTCAGGTAAAAAGGCTGCTGAGGATGACAACCAACAAGGTTGATCAAAAAAGCAAACATACCCAACAACAGGACAACTGAAATTTTGTTCAAAAAACTCATGTTTTCTTCCTTATAGCCAATTATGCGTTTGCTCAAAATACAAGCCACCGCCAAGTAAGCATCGAAATGAAGTTTGATACCGGAACATTCCGGCATGAATAATGAAAAAAACGGCGAAAACCATCTCTCCGACCCGAAATCACTACTCATTTTGCTTTTTCGACGAACGTGGAGACAAACCCTAAATTTTCCTAGATTAGACCGCGCAACACAAATTATCTTGGTTTTCCGCAAAAACCGAATCGTCCGCTTTATCAGAAAAGTTTAATTTATCAGTAAACTTTTTTTAATTTTTTCAAACAACTTAACAGGAATTATTTGTCCATTTTGACAAAATCATCTTAATTACCCAAATCACGCTCTACACATTCACCAAATCATCCAATTTACTACAAAATAAACTAAAACAAAAAACCAAAAAATAAATTTGATAAAAAAAATAAAATATACCAAATACAAAGATTGCCCTCTCTCGTGAATTTACATCATCCACCACCACAATCAACCAAACCACCAAATAAAAATCATCCCGCAAAATTCGTAAAAAAAATTTTTTTTGGGAATTATTTACAGGAAGGTTAAGGGAAGGTAATGGAAGAATATTTGTAATATATCAGCGCAATATCCGCTCTAATCAACCTTATTTATAACTCTAACGTATTTCAGCACGCAGATAACGCAGATTTTAAAGATATTCGCAGATAAAAGAAGTATAGAAGAAGAACAGGTATTTATAAAAAAATCTGCGCAAATCCTGACAATCTGCGTTATCTGCGTGCTAAAAAAACTAATCTGTATAAACCTGTAAAATCTGTTGACAATATTCTTCCATCAACCTCCCGTGAATTATTCCTAAAAATTACGCAATGGAAATTAGGTAACTTGGTACTACCTTACAAAATTGATCTTTTTGTGAATTGGAAAAATTGTTATACTCCCGCGAAATTGTGTTGTGGTCAAATTGCGGTGTTGGTGTCGGCGGCGGGTCGCGAACCGTTTTGCCCAAAGAAATACATATAACTAACTATCAAATTTAATTGTGCTAAAAGCAATAGAACTTTCAGGATTCAAGAGTTTCGCAGACCGGACACGGATTGAGTTCGGGCGCGGAATCACCGCAATCGTCGGACCAAACGGCTCCGGAAAGTCAAACATCGTCGACGCAATAAAATGGGTTCTCGGCGAACAAAGCATGAAACGCTTGAGAGGAAGCGAATCAACAGACGTTATCTTCAACGGAAGCGCAGACCGTACCCCACTCGGCTCCGCAGAAGTTACTTTGACATTCGACAACTCAAAAAAATTGTTCAACATCGATACGCCGGAAGTACACATCACACGACGTATATACAGAAGCAACGAAACCGAATACCAAATAAACAGAAACACAACACGACTAAAAGATATAAAAGACCTGCTAAACGGAACCGGACTCGGAACACAAGCATACAGCATCATCGAACAAGGTAGAGTTGAGTCATTGCTGCAAAGCACACCGCTGCAACGAAGAACCATATTCGAAGAAGCCGCAGGAATAAGCAGATTCAATACACGAAAACAAGAAATACAACGCCGCCTCGAAAGAATCAATCAAAACCTCGTCAGATTGTCGGATATCGTCTCCGAACTTGATCACCAGTTGAAATCCGCCCGAAACCAAGCAGGGAAAGCACAACTACACCGGCAATACACAGCAAGATTAAAAGAAATAAGAATCCAATCAGGCTTAATTGAATACAGAAAAAAAGAAAAAAAAATAAAAGAACTACAATCAGAAATTGACATACTCACAAACAACATCGAAAAACAAAACAATAACTCCGAACTCAACGAAAACTTGCTCGCAAGCGTAAACATCGATATTGAACAAATCGATAACGAAATCAGAAAACTCGAAAGCGAAACCGCAACATTACGCGAAAGAATCGCAGGCGACGAATCAACAATCGAAATGCAATGGGAACAAATAAATGACATCAACTCTCAAATCAACGCAAATTGGGATTCATTGACCGAACTCAACGGAAGAAGCACCGACACCGAAGACATGATGCGGAAAACAAACGACGACATCCACAACGCAAAACGAACAAAAAAAGAAATAAACGAAACATACCATAACTTGCAACGTGAAGACAAAGAACTTGCTGACTTGTGTGAAAAATTGCAGAGTGAACTTGACGGCATCGGAGTTGACACCGACACAAAAAACCGGCAAGCCGCAAACCTCGCAGGCACAACAGGAGGATTAGAATCAAGAATCGCCTCCCAAAAAAATACAATCGAACAAAATAACACAAAACAAGAAAAACTAAAATCACAACTAAAAGAACTACACTCAAACCAAACCGAACTACAAAACACAATCGAAAACATCGAAGATACCGTAAAACAAAAAAAAGAAGAACTACAAAACATAAGACAACAAAAAAATAAAAGAATCGACGACCTCGCAAAACTCA
This sequence comes from Planctomycetaceae bacterium, assembly GCA_031274045.1. GTDB lineage: Bacteria > Planctomycetota > Planctomycetia > Pirellulales > Thermoguttaceae > WRKP01. Next base: position 9,688 of record JAISQS010000643.1, read on the forward strand.
CCCACAACCTCTCCGAATTAAAACAACGTCAAAGCGGAATGCGAGAAAGAATTTCCGTTTTGGAAGATTTGATAAATAAAAACGAAGGCATCAGTCCGGGCGTGCGCGAAGTTTTACAACAATCACACGACCCAAAAAGCCCGTTCCGTCATGTATTCGGACTTGTTGCTGATTTGTTACATGCGGAAGTTGAGTCGGCATCGTTAATCGATCTTGCGCTCGGGCAAAATTCGCAATACGTTGTCGTCTCGCCCAAAGGAGAATTGTTCAGACATATCGAACGCAACGCGGCGCAGTTTGCCGGAAGAGTGGGGTTCATCTGGCTTGACCCAAGCGAAGAAGATCCGCCATGGGTAAAAGGACGCGGATTTCTAGGACGACAAGGCGTGTACGGTCGCGCCGATCAATTTGTCAAAGCAGATGAACCATTCATCCATCTGGCAAGAAGATTACTAGGAAAAACATGGATCGTAGAAAATATGGCTGTTGCCGTCCAACTCTACAAAGAAAGCAACGACCAAGCAAGTTTCCTAACAATCGCAGGCGAACTACTAACAACAGACGGCGCCTTGATCGTAGGTCCGCCGAACACTTCGTCAGGATTGATCGCAAGAAGAAGCGAATTGAGAAATTTGACAACTCAAATGAACTCACTCGACGCAGACGTACAAGAAATGGAAATTGCCGTCGTTATTGCAAAAGAACATCTTGAAAACGACGAAAAAGATGTAGAGAAAAAAAACCGCGAATACCAAAAAAATATCAGCAACTACGAATCTCTACAACAAAAACTCCTAAACATCGAAGAAAGAATCAAAAATAATAACGAACAAATAAACACCATAAACGACGAAATCGAAAAACAAAACTCAACCCTCCACGAAATAACCACCGAACTCACAAAAACCGAACAAAAACAAAAAACAATCGAACAAGAACTCAACCTACTAAAACAACGACAAGAAGACATCCGAAACAGACTCGAAGATGCAAAATCACGCCAAACCGAACACCGAAAAAAAACAATGAACACACAGATCGAGTTGGCAACAAGCGAGGAGAGATTGCGATCTTTATTTGAGCTGAAACAACGATACGAGGACAGCTTAGTCGAACGACAAAATCAACTCAACGAAAGACAACAAAGAAGTATGATGTTGGAATCAAAACGGGAAAACTTCTTGTTGACAATTCTGAAAATTGAGGCGGAGTTGGCGAGCTTGTACATACGAAAAGAAGCCGCCGAAAAAGATACCGCAAAAAACACAAAAGAACGAAACGAAATCGCCGAAAAACGAAATAAACTACAAACAGAAAACAAAAAATTAAGGACCGAATTGCAAGATTTGAGAAAAAAAGAACACAGTCGGCGAATCGAAATCGAAAGATTTACACAAGAACAAAAAACATCAATCGACAGAATCAAAGAAGATTACAATATTGACCTGATCGACATACACCTCGCCGAAATCAACAATCCCAATCACAATAAAACAGATAAAAACGAACTTGATAACAACACCGCAACCAACACGTCAGTTGACAATACAATTGACAACAAATCAGATCAAACCGCCAACAATCCGCAAAACGAAAAGAGTACGTCAAAGAATGAGTTGCCGATTGATTCGTGCGGGGTTGGCGGTGGTGAACTTGGTGCGGATTACAAGTCGGAGATAGAAGAGTTACGGTCGAAGTTGCAGCGTCTTGGGAATGTTAACACGGATGCGATTGAGACGTTGGATGAGCTGGAGACGCGATATAACGTGTTGTCTGGTCAATACAATGATTTGAACAACGCGAAGCGATCCGTCGAACGGGCAATAGAACAAATTAACACGTCAAGCCGTTCGCTATTTGAGGAGACGTTCAATGGAGTCCGCAGCCATTTTATAGATTTATTCCAACATCTGTTCGGAGGCGGCAGTGCTGATATTGTGTTGGAGGATCCGTCGAACATGCTGGAGTCCGGTGTAGATATTGTGGCAAAACCGCCGGGTAAAGAGCTGAAAAGTGTTATGCTAATGAGCGGCGGAGAAAAGACGATGACTTGTGTGGCGTTGTTGTTGGCGTTTTTCAGGTACAAGCCGAATCCGGTTTGCATATTGGACGAATGCGATGCCGCTTTGGACGAGGGGAATGTTGATCGATTCTTGAGGACAATAAAACAATTTGAAACAGAAACTCAATTCATAATGATCACCCACTCAAGAAAATCAATGTCAATAGTAACAACAATGCACGGCATAACAATGCACGAAGCCGGAGTATCAAAATTGGCTTCCGTAGAATTTAGAAACATAACCGAGCAAGGCGAAATAAAAGAACCCGCCACCGCCGCATAACACAAAAAAAATAACACAAAACAGACGAACATCTCGGCGACAATTGGGGCGGTTTATGCGTTGGTGATCGTAAGGTGGGCAACCGACCGCCGAGCGGTTGCGTCGGCGCAAGCCGACAACGGGAGCGGAAAACGCATCGGCAACGTAAGGTGGGCAACCGACTGCCAGGCGGTTGCGTCGGCGCAAGCCGACAACGGGATCGCCAAAACGCACCGGCAACGTAAGGTGGGCAACCGACTGCCAGGCGGTTGCGTCGGCGTACTCGCCGACAACGAGGGCGGAATACGTATTAATATTTGTAAACGCCCCTGCGTTTCGTGTCGCTTCGCCAAAAAAAGGGGGCGTAAAACGTTTTGGTTTTGGGCGGTAGAAATACCAAAACGTTTCCCGCTCTTTTGGGGACGAGGGCAAGCCTCGCCCCTACAATAAAACTAATCTGTAAAATCTGGTTTACAAAAATAGAGCCGCGAAGCGGCGACGGACTGGACCGCGGGCGTCCCGCCCGCCTCTGTGTGTAATAAAACCAAAAAAGTTTGAACTGAACGCCAAGACGTGTTGGCAAATGTTCCCCAACACATCTTGGCGTTCCTTCCAAACTCGTTTGGTTTCCTAATGCACTTAGGCGGGCGGGACGCCCGCCTCTGTGTGTAATAGAACCAAAAAAGTTTGAACTGAACGCCAAGACGTGTTGGCAAATGTTCCCCAACACGTCTTGGCGTTCCTTCCAAACTCGTTCGGTT
>JAISQS010000705.1 GCA_031274045.1 Planctomycetaceae bacterium
AACACAAAAAATATAAATCCCTATAAATAGCAGCGTTACTATGCCAAATTTTTCGGAAAGTACAGTTTTTAATGGGAAGGACTGGAAAAATTATGATGTTGTTGATGGTCCGATTGGGGAAAGGATTTTTGATATTGAAATTTGCCCGAAGGATGGCGATGTTTGGATGGCAACATCGGCAGGTTTAACGCGGTTTAGGTTGTCGCATGATTGGGAACATTACACGCGGGAGGATGGGTTGCTTGAGGATCAGGCTTCGTCTTTGGCGTTCAAGAAGGATGGGACTTTGATCGTCGGAACGCAATGTCACGGACTTGCGATTTTCGCGCGGGATGCGGATGGGCATTACACGCACGAGCGGAATATTGTTGCGCCGGAACGATTTGGGCAAGATAATTGCAGTCCCGTTCCGCTCACGTCGACGGGCAAGGGCTTGCCGTCAAATTTGATCAATGACATTATTGTTGCGCAAAATAGCGCAAGTCAAACGATCTGGATTGCGACTTCCGCCGGACTTGTCAAAGCCGACAATGACCTCAAAAATCTTGAGTACCAACGCGGCAGAGACTACGCCGCCAAAGTTCACGGACTTTACGGCGGTGCGCCGAAGAATTTTAAGGCTGCGCCGGAGGCGTTGATGAAGCGGTTGATACCGGAGGATTATTTGACGGCGTTGGTGGAGGATGGTGTTGGTCAAATTTATGTTGGGATGCGTCAAAATGGTTTTTTGATTTCTGATCCGGTTTCGGGTAGGCGTTGGTTTGGGACTCAAAAGGAGTCTGGTTTGACGGATAATTTTGTGACGAAGATTTTAATTCTCGATGACGGCAATTTTCTTGTCGGCACTTACGGCGGCGGAGTTGTCAAGTCAACCAAGCCGTTCAATTTGACAATTCGCCAACCCCAAAAATCCGATGACTTGCAAAAACCAAATATCGTTGCGCAAAATGAAGAGACCCGCCGCGACTTGCCCATCGAGATAAAACCGCCAACAATCGAAGACATGGAATCAATGCGGAAGCAAATCGTAAATTTATTCAGGAACCCTTCACCCAAAAAAAATGCGATTTATTCCGGCGATGATTGGAAAACGCAAGGCGATTGGTATGGACGAATCTCTTCTGAGTTTGGAATGCTTTGTGCGATGGATGCGCCGTTTGATCATCCGGTATGTTTTTATGAAAAATATTATGTTGTATGTGGTTTTATGGGACCAAATCATGCCGGAGATGATTCTTTGCGGTATTGGTTACATTGGCGGCGAACGGAAGATCGGCGTTCTCTTTGGGATTCCTTTTATGGTTTTCGCCGTCAAGCCGAATGGGACGATCACGGTGAAGCCTATCCGATGTCAAAAGACGGTCCCGATGTTTGGTTTAGTCTTGACATACACAAAAGGGGAATTTTTGAAGCTAGCATGTATTTTTTCAACAAAGACGGTCACGAAGGTGCGAATCGCATGAGAGACTATGTTATTGAGGTTTATCCGTCGCCTCGACCTTGGCGGAAAGTTTTTGAGGAACGTCCGCTCTACGCAGAAATCGCTGAAAAACAAGTCCCAAACACACCTCCGCTTGTTAAGTCTCGAGTCCGTTATTTTTGGGGAGGTGTTCACAAGAAACTTATATTGCGAGGACCCGCTTCTTATTTTGTCAAGATTGATCGGAATTATAGTTTTAACACGATACTTTCTGCGGTAATGGTTAAGCAAATACATGGCGAGCCGACTACGCCTGTGAAATTGAAAAAATTTTATGGTACTCCGTACATGGGTCGGGTTCCTTATGAACCGCTGCCACTCCCAGCGTCCACAATTACCAGTGATACGGGCAAACGGATTATTAGAGTTTGGAATCAAATTGAAAATAATTATGACTATCAAGGATTGTTATTGAGACAGTCACGCTATAAAATCGCCCTTTATCAAGCCGCAATTCATAACGCAAAAAGAGCCGGTGCCGATGACAACGATAAACAATTAGCAGAATCACTAAAATGGAGGCTCAATCAATGGGATGAAAAACAGCGTGAGGAATATATTGAAACGATGTTGAAGGGGTGGAGGGCTTACTACTTGTCAAATGGTTTGTTTAGAGATATTATAAAAAGCAACAGGGAGAGGTTTCCCGCAATATACAAAGAACCGCGTTATGACGAGAGTACGTATCCCGAATTAAAAAAGTAAAAAGTATGTCCATCAAACCACAAAGAATTAGGAGATTTAAATTATGTTTGCGAAACAGATTTTTGTATGTGCTGTGTTGGTGCTTGGGGTAGGAATGTTTTCAAGTCAGTTGCTTGCAGACATCGAGATAAACGCAGATATTACACCGGATGAAGTGGCTGCGGCTGTTTCGAACGAAGACGAACAATACAAAACGGATGTTACCATCACCGGAACTGTCACGAAAGAACCCGACTATGATAAAAACGAGTTTGTTGTAGAGAAAACGGAGTGGAAATTTTCTCTCACCGCTGACAATGATGCAGTTTTAACAGTGACATCAGGTAAACTCGATGAATGGCAAGACGACAATTTCGTCGAATGTAACATTTACAACACAAAAACAGGTTCTGCTTATGTAAGCGATTCTGCTGAAGTCAAGTACACTTTTAGCAAAAAAATAATAACTCACCAGAACCGCCGCAACCTATAACAAAGAAGGTCGATGTTACTGGTGACAACCGCAGTAAAGTTTGGTTCGTCGGTATAGACTCGTTAAGTTATAAGAAAACGACAGACCAAGATATTCCTGCTAATTGGAAGGATGCGGATAGTAGCCTACAGTTTCACAAAAAAGCTGATCTTGATTTCAAAGCAACAAAAGACCCTGCCGATGCACCTAGTTGGCCAGAAGGTTGCCCAACATGGACACTAAAAAATTCGGATAATTCAGAAACTCAACTTGAAGATGCAGGCGAAAGTAAAAGTATAACATTTGAATTGTCCAAAGATGACAACGGTAAATTTATTAACGTTTCTGAGAAGACAACTGTTGTTGCGAAATGCGGTGCGTCTGAAAAAACAATGGAAATTGAGGTTTTTATCTACAAGATATACATCTCGTCGGTTACAGACGGTGTCGAAAAATCAACAGACACCGGAGGTGCTACCAACCAATCAGCATCTTTCACTGTAAAACGTGAACCGAAAGTTGGGACATTGACAGTGTCGTATTCTATCACGACAGAAGAAACCAAACTTGGGACAGGTAACAGAAAAGCCGTCAAGGATAAAGATTTTACCGAGCCGGGTACAACTTCCGTTTCATTCGCTGAAGGCGACGAAACAAAAGACGTAACAATAACCGTCAAAGATGACGAATATTTTGAAGGGGACGAATACTTCGGAGTGCAACTAGAAGAGAATGAATCGGATTACAAGTTGATAAAGAAAGACGAAGCAGCGGGCGACGCAGGATTTGAGCTTGTGAAGATTCTGGATGGTAATAAATTGGAATTACAAAAAATCGTTTTTAAGGATATTGAATCTTTGAAACCGGATCCAATAGCACCGCCTCCGCCACCGCCACCACCAGCTACACCGCCACCAGTGCCTGCCGCGTTTGTGTGGACTGCCGGTCCGCATTGGAAGAAGGGGGAAAAACTGAACGTCGATCCGGCTGCCGGTTACGTTCCTGTTGCTTACGCCGGTGGTAAGACAGTTCAAGTTGAAGCGCATTTCAAAGGTCAAATTGACACCGATCCGGCGTTAGAGGTTTTCTCATTTTTTGAAACGACAATAGGCGGTACGGACTATTCATCTGAAAAAACAGATGAGACGAAAATGATAAAACTTACCAACGAAACTCCCGTCCCACCTGCCACAACATCCGACACGATCAAAGCGACATACACCGCAACGGTTGCCTTGTCGAAAAAGGTAGCTCATGAAAGTGCCTTGTCAACAAAATTTTCTTACCACGCGTCAGGTGGCGAAGACAAAACAGAAACAGCTACAAGTTATCTATACGTTACACTTGATACACCGACAACGGGAACACAGCTATATCATACAGTTGTTCATATTGGTTGCTCTGCCGCATCTGGCGAAACAACAGCTAACAAGGTCTTCGAAAAAATCTGGAGTAAATTTTCAGGCGCAGACATCTGTATAAGCAAAGTAAAAATAGACAGCGGAGCTATTGCAGATGATCCGGCAGGAAAATTATATTACTATGGAATAGATGCAACTGCTACTGCTGGAAGTCCATCACTTCATCCGGTTCCGCCCGGTGAGCCAGCTAACACATATACAGTCGCACGCTCCCTTCGTGATGAAGCTGGTACTTATGATTTGCTTGCTTATAAAGATGGTCGCTGCGGTATGTGGGCAAGTTTCAATAAGAGTGTTGCTCGGGTTCATGGTATAAAATATCCAACATACGGTATAACAGTAAGTGGGTCAATTGTCGAAAAACCTGGAAAAAAATATTATAGTTGGCAGCGTTTATATGCGGGATCAGATACAGGTAAACATCACGGAGAAATACCGAGAGAGAAGTCATGGAGAGATCATGCTTTGGTTTATTTTGATCAGAAACTTTACGATACATCATACGGAAATGAGTATGGAACTGTTGTCGTTAGTAATATGGCAGATATAGCCCGTACTGCAAAGATGTTCAAACAATACTATAGACGTGAGTATATTGACAAAAACGGTGGTGAAGAACCACATGACTATAAATATATTCTTGGTAGTGGGAGATGGGTTGATGGTGCTAATGCGGACGAAGATTGGATCACAATCAGTTTCACTGTTGATTGAAAATGAAAATGTATTTTGTTTAAAATTAAAAAAGAAATGAGGTTTGATATGAAAAAATTTGAGAGAAGAGTATTTATTATTTTGGCTGTCCAGGCATTGTGGTTATTTACTATTCATGGCGGTGTTTTGTATTCGTCGGATGGGTTGGAACATTTGCCTGTGTTGAAGGAGATAACTCGAACGGTAGGAGATATCAAGAAGACAGACGAACGCAATGAATACATGTTTGCCCCTGTCTCCTCAGTACGATTCAGCAAGAAAGACGGAGTACCGTTTCGATGGAATTTGATTAAGAGAATGCGGCGGTCAGACAGCCAAGAAACATGGCAAGCAATACGGATCAATATGAAGACATTCGAATCAAAAGCTTATGATCTGCCGGAATTTGATGTATCAGAGGGACTGAGAATATCAACTAGGTTAATGAATAATCGACCACAACAAGCGGACATTACCGTTTCGCCTGATAGCAAATATTTCATTGTCAAAATTTATTATGGCAAATCACATCTCTTCGACGCAGAAAGCGGTCTGGAAATTGATTTTGTCAAAGATAAAATTAAACCGACAAATAAACTTGCATCAGACGTTACATTGCTCGGTTTTAATGCACATGGAAATGTTTATTGTGGAACTCAGACAATTAGTGCTCTACTCACCCTCCACGATATACAGTCTGGCAAAAGACTCAAAGCGTATGATTTTCTGGCGATGAATCTCCCTAATGATGCACAACCTATCTACGAACATTGGATAGGCAAAGCTGAATATCCAAACACAGTCGGTATTATTTACAATATTTTACATGAACCGATGGAAAGTCCCGATGGAAAATGGACGGTAATACCTGCCACAGTTTTCCAATTAAGAAATCTGATGGCGTTCGTTTTGATATGCGACAACGAAAAAGAAGAAGTAGCTGCTCAAACACTAGTTGATACGACTTTTTGGCAAGATCAAAATACCGTTTTTGCTTTTAGCCACGACAGCAGATATTTGTCGATACAGGATGGTCGCATAAAGATACAGATATATGATACGGAAAAAAATATTTTTAGTATATGTAATACTATTGGGATTCCGGTTCCGGGCGGCACGCTAAGTGTTGGTTCTTGCTCCTTTATGAATGATAACAGCATTGCTTTCGTAAAAACTCCATTCAGCAGCGGCGAAACTAAACACCAAATTCATGTTTGGAATATTCGTGATCAAAAATTTTCGCGACCATTTTGGGATATATTAGATCATCACACCCGCAATATATCGGTTAGTCCCGATGGCAATTTTATTTTGACATCACATTACACTAATCCGCCAGAAGATAAATATTTTAAAAAAGTAGATGGTTATATTGCCTGTTGGGATTTAGTCACGAAACAGCGTTTGTTCACTTTGCAACAAAAGGGGTCTTTTAAGGTCTATATTCCGCCATGTTGGTCAGTATTGGAGGTTCATTGTTCAGAACCCAACTCGGCTACATCCACTAGAATTTATGATCTCGCGCATTTTCATAAACACGCATTGGAAAACCGTAATAAAATAATTGCCGCGCAAGCAAACACGAATGAAATTGACACGCCAAACAAAACCAAAAACAACGAATCTATCGAAAATAATCCAACAACAGATACCAAACCCGCCGCAACAAATCCGCAATCAAACTCATTTTATGACTATCGCCAATGGGTAACTATTAACGGTAAACGTAGAGTTCGTGCAAGAGTGATCTCGGTTGATATTGATAAGGACAATAAGAAGATCATCTCTTTAGAAGATGAACAGACCAAAGGAAAAATACAAACATTTTTTGATCAACTACATGATATTGACCAAAAGTATATGCACGAAATTGACAAAAAAATCAAAGCCGAAAAATCAAAAGAAAAATAATTCTCCAATGAAACATCAATTAAAGCGAAATATATTTATTGAAACGATAAATCAGTAACATTAAACAAAGAAGACGGTAAAAGAAGTTGTATCAATTGATCAAGACAAT
>JAISQS010000026.1 GCA_031274045.1 Planctomycetaceae bacterium
TTCACTTTTATCATCTGGCAACATTTCTATTTGCCCTTGAAAAAAGCAGGCTCAAAACTGCCAATAGACAACGGCATATTGATTCACGGCGGCGGCTGGAAAAAACTTGCCGACATGGAAATCAGCAACGAATCATTCAAAAAAAATCTAAACGAAATCTGCAACATCAAAAAAATCTTCAACTACTACGGCATGGTCGAACAGACCGGATCAATCTTCATGGAATGCCAACACGGAAATTTACACGCTTCAATTTTTTCAGACTTGATTATTCGTTGCGCAAAAGATTTTGCACCACTCGAAAAAAATAAAACAGGTTTAATTCAACTCGTCTCGCTGTTGCCGACAAGCTATCCGGGTCAAAGTATCTTGACCGAAGATGTCGGCGAAATTACAGGTATTGACGAATGTCCTTGCGGGAGGCTCGGCAAAACTTTCAAAATTCACGGTCGAATAAAAAACGCCGAAGCGAGAGGTTGCAGCGATACATATTCGACACCGGCAGACAACATTTTGCACAACACAAATTTGATCGATGTTAATCTTAACGATGGTGTTAATCTTAACAATGTTGATCAGAATGGCGTTAATCTTAATGCCTCTAATTTGAGTGATGTTGATTTGTGCGGTAAATGTGCGGAGTTGCGGGATGATTTTGGCAATCTGTCAAATCTTGCGGGGAGTTTGGCGGATGATTTTGTTCCGGTTGTCAATCAGCCTTATTCGGAAATTGTGATCGATTTTCTCAATGACATCTCACAATATTTGCGCAACGATAAAACTGCGTCTGCTTATTCGGATGTAATATCGTTTGCGTTTTGGTGTCGCCGTGCGAATGTTTCGGCGTTGCGGGCGGCGTTTGTTTTGGAAGAGAGTCAACGCGGGGCGTACCGTGTCGGGCGCGGTGTGATATTTCATATCGCGCCGTCCAATGTCCCTGTTAATTTTGCGTTTTCGTTCGTGTTTGGGCTTCTTGCGGGTAATTCTAATATTGTCCGAGTTCCGTCGAAATTATTTCCGCAGACTGAGATTATTTGCCGTGCGATTGCTGCGGTTATGAGTGTTGAAAAATATCAATTGATTCGCAAATCGAACTCTTTTGTCCGATATGAACGCGACGACAAAATCACCGAAAAATTTTCAGCAAAAGCCCAATGCCGAATCATCTGGGGCGGCGACAACACCATACAAAATATCCGAAAATTTCAAATCGCACCAAACGGAGTCGAAATAACTTTTGCTGATAGATATTCGCTCTCCTTGATCAATGCCGACACAATTTGTGAAAGTGATGACGCGGCAATTGAAAACCTTGCAAATAATTTTTACAACGACACGTATGTTATTGATCAAAATGCTTGCTCTTCGCCGCATCTGATTCTTTGGACAAATAATAATTTTGCCGATCAAATCAGATCAACTGAAATCAAATCAACAGACACAAATCACAAGATAACTTCGCTGACTCAAAACGCACGTAATCAAGATTCGCTCGTTCAAAAAAAATTGCTTGCGGCACAAGATAAATTTTGGAGGGCGGTTTATAAAAGAGTCTCCGGTGATGTTAATGCGAATTTCATCATACCAGATCAGTTACAATCGAACGAATCAATAACCGCAACAACAAACGCAACAAACACGAAGCCGTCATCAACAACATCGTCAGCATCAACATCGGCATCAACATCGTTATATGATTTGCGTGATATTCATGCGGTTGATAAATATACGCGGCTTTGTCAGATTGGGGTTGATGCGGATTCGATTGTGTCGTTTGTTCGTTATGGCAATTTTGTTTACCGTGTGAAGTTTGGTTCTTTGCCCAAAAATCTTGAGCGGTTTCGTGGAAAGTTTGGACTTTTTTTTGAGTATGATTTATTTGATGCGGAAGAAATTTGCAATCACATCAATCAACGTTATCAGACATTGACTTACTTTGGGATAGATTCCAATTTGACAGCAAACTGGCTTGTTTCGCGGCAAGTAAATGGTATTGATCGAATTGTTCCGATTGGGACGGCGTTGAGTATTGGAGTCGTTTGGGACGGTCACGATATTATTAGAGAGTTGTCAAGAATCATCGACACAAAATAATTTTTCTGATTGTTTCGGATTTTGTGGGGGGGTTATATTTGAGAGGAAGGCTCCAATTTATCAGACCCTGAAAGGGTCAAATATCATAGCGTAGGGCAAGCCCCCGTTATACCACATAAATTCGCCGCGAAGCGGTGACGGACTGGAACGCGGGCATCCCGCCCGCCTCTGTGCGTAATAGAACCGAACAAGTTGGAACTGAACGCCAAAACGGGTTGGCAAATGTTCTCCAACACGTCTTGGCGTTCATTCCAAACTTATTCGGTTTCCTAATGCACAGAGGCGGGCGGGACACCCGCGTTCCAGTCCGTGCCGCTTCGCGGCGGTTGTCGGCGTTGCCGACAATTGGGGCGTGTTGGTTTTGTCAATGCATGTTCTGATCCTATTTTGGCTTTTGCCCTTTCAGGGCGAGAGTTATTTGGGGCGATTTTTCACAGGGCGTTGCCCTGTGCTATGGGCTTTTTGCCCCGTTGGGGCGTAAAATTTCGCCGCAACGTATAAGGTAGCCAACTCCGGTTGTCGCATAGTTAGTAAGGTAAGTATAGTTGGTCTTACATCGCGAATTGGTAAAGCGTGAGTTAGTCGGGGATCAATATCGGTAACAAAATCATGGTTATGGCGAATGGGAATTTTCAAGTATAAAAAGTATAACAAACTGAAAAATTTTATGAAAACAGAAACAGAATCGACGGGTTATTTGATGGGTCTTGATGTTGGTACGACTGGTGTCAATGTCATGCTTTTTGATTTTTTTGGTAATTCTATTTGTGGTTCTTATCGTGAGTATTCTTCGTTGTATCCGTTTGAGTATTGGGTGGAGCAGGATGTTGATCTTGTTTTGTCGAATGTTTTTTTGGTTTGTCGTGAGGTGTTGTTGGAGTCTGGAGTTGATGTTGGTCTTATACGTGCGGTTTGTATTTCTTCGCATCGTGCTTCGTTTGGATTGCTTGGTTCGGATGGAGAGTTGTTGAATGGTCGTTTTATAATTTGGCAAGATAATCGCGGTGTTTCTGAGTTGGAATATATTGGTTCAAAGATTCCTTCTGGTGAGCTTTATGCTTGTACGGGTATGCCTCTTGCGCCGACGTATACGTTGTCGAAGCTGGTCTGGTATCAACGTAACCAACCTGATTTTTGGTCTCGTGTTCGCCGAGTGGTTTTTCCTGCGGATTATTTTTTGTACAAATTCGGCGCGTCGGAGTTGCGGACGGAGGTGACGAATGCTTGTTGCAGCGGGCTTATTGATGTTCATAAACTTGACTGGTCGGATCGTGTTTTGGGGCAATTTAATTTGTCACGTGAGCTTTTTGCGCCGTTTGTTTCGCCCGGTGTTTTGGTTGGCGGAGTTAGCAAGGAAGCGTCTCAAAAAAGCGGTTTGTTGGAAGGGACTCCATTGGTTTCCGCGACGGGCGATCAACAATGTGCCGCAATCGGAGCCGGTGTGATTGATGAAGGTCGTGCGTCGTTGACATTGGGGACGGCGGGGTTGTTGGTTGTTGGTACGCGTCGGATTGAGTTGGGCAAGAGTCCGGGCTTGATGGTGCCGTCGTCGGGGATTATTGGGTTGTATGAGCTTGAAGGAATCCAACTCGGCGCGGCTTCGTGTTATCGTTGGATACGTGATATTGTTGCTTTGCCGGAAAAAGACGAAGCGGCTAAACGCGGAGTGAGTCCGTTTGTGTTGATGGAAGAATTGTTGAAGCAGAGCAAGCCGGGTGCGCGCGGTCTGATTTTTTTGCCGTTCTTGTCGGGCGCGGGCTATCCGATTTGGGACGCAACAGCACAAGGAACTTTGGCTGGTTTAAGATTTGCCCACACCAGAGCCGATATAATTCGCGCCGTCATGGAAGGCGTGACAATGGAAAGTTTTGACATGTATCAAGGAATGAAAAAAGCAAACGTCGAAATCAATTCACTAGCCGTCACTGGCGGCGCAACCGCCTCACCAATCTGGTGTCAAACAATCGCAGATATTTTTGGAATGGAAATCAAACCGCTAGAAATACAAAACGCAACACTAACCGCAACCGCAATTTTTGCCGGAATAGGAATCGGAATCTATAAAGACGTAAGAGACGGAGTAGAAAAAACTGTAAGATACGCAAATCCAATCCAACCAATCAAAGAACACACAACACTATTCAAAAACTCATACGAAACATACAAAACCATTATAAATTCACTACAACAAAATAACGCCTTCGCCAAACTAGCAACACTACACAACGAACAATAAAACAAAAGTAATATCAGTGAAATACTTCAATGCCGTAGAAAAAACAAACCTTATTTACGACCTGATTTTCTTACAAAAGCAACCTTAGTAGCCAGTGAATCACCCACAGACATAACCTTATTACCTTATTTTTCGCCCCGCAAGAGGCAACATACCCCAGCCCGCCGCAACGCGGCGGGTACGATTTTTCCAATATCCATCGCCCTGAAAGGGCAACATACACTACAATTTATTTTATATTGCCCTTTCAGGGCGTTGGATATT
>JAISQS010000091.1 GCA_031274045.1 Planctomycetaceae bacterium
TTGGTTATACAAATTTTCACGATGACATTAAAAAAAAGGAATTATCAAGCGCAAAAAGTATACATGTTCTTAATTTCTTGTGAATTATTTTCTTGTGAATTATTTTTTTCAAAAGAAGCGTGAACAATTAGGCTTTCGCCAGAAATTAACTGGCAAATTTTTTTGTTTTTATGTAATATATCAGTGAAATACATCAACTCTGTAGAAAAAACAAACCTTATTTACGAACTGATTTTCTTACAAAAACAACCTTAGTAGCGCGATTAGTTTTTAGTAGTGAGTTTTTAGTTTTTCGTGTCAATGCACTAAAAACCAAAAACTAACTTTACTACAATGGCTACTAAGGTTGTTTTGTTGAGGAAAAATCAGGTAAAAATAAGGTTGAGTTAAAGACGGATATTTCGCTGATATACTTTTTGCGCTTGATTATTCCTTTTTTTTAATGTCATCGTGACAATTTGTATAACCAATATTGAGTCTCAACCAATCCGCAACTGGTTACCGATTCCCTCTCCCTTAGTAACACAAAGTTCCCCCAATCCGCGTCCTTATCCCCTTATTAAAACATTGTGAATAAGGGGATAAGGGCGTGGATTGGGGCAGCTTCGTTGTTACTAAGGGTGGAGAAATTTGTACCAGTTGCGAGTCGTTTGTGACTCAATATCCGTAGCTCAAATCGGTAACAAAATCATATTTGTTACGATTGCGAAAGGGAATTTTCAAGTGTAAAAAGTATATCATTTTAACTTATTCGGACATGCTTAATGAAAATCATTCGCGTCGGATTGTTGTCCGTTTTGAAAGACCAAATGACAATGGTATCGATTTCTTTTTGCCTTTATGCACAACGAAAAATAAAATATTAAAATAAATTGTGACGCTTAAAATTGGAATCATTGTGTCATTCGTGTCTTTGTGCGCAACAAAATTGAAGTTAAAATTTGCGAGAATGTAATAAAATGAAAACTAATACAAAGAGAACAGAATTTGTTTCGTATTGTATTGAGATGTATGCGGATCAATATGCTGTTTCCGGTACGGATGTTGTGCGAAAATTTGAGAGTGCGGGAGTTTTGGATTATCTTTTTGCCAATTATGAGGCGTTGCATACGCAAGGTTTGGGTTATCTTTTGCCGCTTATTGATGATTACATGAACAATCAAAAACAGGAGACGGAATGAGACTTTATCATGGTGGTACGGCAACTATAGAAAAACCGCAACTGTTGACTTCGGCAATAACCGTTCGCACAACCGACTTCGGAAACGGATTTTATACAACCACCAGTTTGGAACAAGCCGAACGTTGGGTGAAAATTCGCCGCTCCCGTCATCAAATCAGCGGCGGAGTTGTCTCAATTTTTGAAACGGAAAATGATCTATTTGATCACAAAGAATTGAATTGTCTCATTTTCAAATCAGCAGACGAACAATGGTTGAATTTTGTTATGAAAAACCGTATGAACATGGCATTTTCCCATGAATACGATGTTGTCGCCGGTCCTGTTGCTAATGATAACGTTTATGTGGTGTTGACACTTTTTGAGAGAGGATTGCTGGATGTTGCGGAAGTGTTGCATCGGCTTAAAACTTACAAGCTGGCGGATCAAATTTTATTTCATACCGATAAATCGTTGCGCAAATTAACCTATATCGGAAGCGAGGAAATACCATGAATTTACCGGAAATAACACAACAGAACTTTCGCATATTGCTGCCGGGAAAGATTGCCGCAGTTGTAGAGAAAATACAAGAAGCAAAAAATTGTTCCGATAAAGCCGCGCTGCTTGAGTTTTACAATTCGGAACTTTATCAGGAACTGGAAATTGAAGCAACCAAACGCTGGTGGGAAAGTCCCGCACAATTATATTCGGAATTACGTCAAAAGTAAAAAACATGTTTACTGAACAAAATTACGCCAATACCGAAGACACGGTATTGGTTTTGGCGTACTAATTTATTTAGTTGAATTGTTATGATTATTGATGATGTTATTCTTTATCCGTTGCGGTTTGAGCCGATTTATAAGAATTATGTTTGGGGCGGCACGCGGTTTGGTGTGTTGTTTGGGCGGGTGATTCCGGTTGGTTGGTCGAGTGCGGCGGAGTCGTGGGAGACGGCTGATTTTCAGGACAACATAAGCATCATTAAAAACGGAGAACTTCGCGGATATTCTTTGCGGGATGTTTTATTAGCTAGATCAAATGACCTTCTCGGCAGTGATTATGCAAATTGCCATATTACAAATTTTCCGTTGCTTCTAAAATATCTTGATGCAAGTAGTACATTGTCAATTCAAGTTCATCCTGATGATGAGTTGGCGCGATCTATGTCATTTGATTATGTTGGCAAGAGTGAGGCATGGGTTGTGGTTGAGGCGGAACCGGGCAGTGTGGTGTGGATTGGTACGGAGGGCGATTATTCAAATGATGATTTGCGAATGCTTATAACACGAGGCGGAATCGAATCGGTAATGAAGCGAATAGAAGTTCATAAAGGTGATTGTTTTTACATTCCGCCCGGAACGCTTCATGCGCTTGGATGCGGTGTTGTTGTCGCGGAAATACAACAACCAAGCGATGTTACGTTTAGGGTTTTTGATTGGAATAGAGTTGACTGGAACGGACAGCCGCGAAAATTGCACAAAGAAGAAGCAATACACGCAATAAAAACAGACAAAATAATAAACCCAATAATCCCCAAACAAACAAATATTCCAAACCGTGAACAACTCGTCCGCGATCCGCACTTTTTGCTTAATCGTTGGACTTTCGATAAGCCAACAACCATAAACCTAAATCAACAATTTTCTTTGTGGACAGTGCTAAACGGAACAGTTAAAATCGGACAAGAAATCCTAAATCGCGGCGATACAATCCTAACACCCGCATCATTGCAAGAAATTGAATGGATACCAATTGATGACTCAAAAATCACATTAGCCGAATGCAAAGTACCAATTAACCACAAAAAATAATCGTAATATATCAGAGAAAATTGGCAATGCGATAGTAAAACAAACCTTATTTATAGCCTGATTTTTCCCAAACAAAACAACCTTAGTAGCGCGAGTACTTTTTAGTAGTCAGTTTTTAGTTTTCAGTGTCAATCTACCAAAAACTAAAAACTCACTACTAAATAAGGTAATAAGGTAGATATTTTTTTATTATCAATGCTACTAAGGTTGTTTTGTTAGGAAAAATAAGGCTATAAATAAGGTTGATTAATGCGGATATTTTACTGATATATTACAATAAAACTTCTGCACACTATATATAAACATTGTGCTGTATTTCAAAATGACTCACCCGAAAACGGAAAAGCGTGAAGGCTTTGGGCAACAAACCTAACGCCTTCCTGCCTAACGCCGATGGTTGTGAATTATTTCTTATTTTCACTTTGAGCTACTTGGAAACGTGAATCCGATTTGCAGGGCTAGTTGTCCCCATTCGCATTTGAACG
>JAISQS010000148.1 GCA_031274045.1 Planctomycetaceae bacterium
TTGGCGTTTTAATTTTAATAACAACAGACCGAGATTGTAACGAATTCGGTTTTGTGTTGCTTTTTGTGCATTCCGGTTGTTTGTGAGTTGTTGTCCGTTTTGATCCGGTATCTGTTCAAAATTTTTTGCGGCTCTTTTAAGTGTCGCAATCGCCTCATCAAATTTTCCCATTTCCGCAAGCAACAAACCCAACGAATACGCGGTATTCCCATTCGCCGGTTCAATTCTTAACGCTTCCCTAAATTCTATCTCGGCGGCATTGTTATCACCTCGCTCGTTGTATAGCATTGCAAGATTTATCCGCGACGGCAAAAAATTACCGTCAACTTCCAACGACTGCCGATATAAATCATGCGGCTTTTTTGTAAGACGTTCAATCAACGACGACGCTGTTTTTTGCGATTCAATAAACGCCGGATCACCCGGCAGCAATTGACCTGTTGTCCCGATAAACCAACCTTGCACTTTGCGAATATCAGACGCTGCAAGATCACGCTCAAATACCGCTAAATTTAAGTATGACGCTGCTTGATCGGCATTGACATACTGCGAATTGATATATTCGTTTTTAGCAATTTCAAATAACCGTTTTTCTTTATCGTTGCGCAAATTGCTGACTTGTGCGGCTAATATTCTTGCCGCTTCTGTACGTATTGCTAATATCGGATCACTCAATAAAGGTGTCAAATATTTTACTTGCAACTCTTCCGGCAACACCGCAAACGCACCAACAGCAGCCAATTTTACCCACACATCTTTATCTGTCAGGCTATCAATATAAATTGTCAAAACGTCGTTTGCCGTTTTTTCATCAACCGAATGCTCAACCTGAACGCGGCTTAACAGAGTGATTGCGGAAGCGCGAATCGCGGAACGATGTTCTTTGTTGTCTTTGTTTCGTATAACTTTTATCAATTTTTGAACCGCATTCGGCGCGTTCTGTTTACCCGCAATTATCGCCAACGCATAATGTTCATCAATCGAAGTTGCACCGCTGTAGCCGACGGTAGCCTTGCGTTTTTCAGCGTACCAGCGTTCCACGTGTTCTTGCGCCCATTCCAAAGTCTCCCCTTTTTTGCGGTTTTGATGGCAAATCGTACACGCATTCGGAACACCAGCCGCAATCGACAAAGACGGATTCGGCTTCCGAATACTATGATCACGGCGCGGATCAACAACCATGTAAGTTGACTGCGGAAAATGACACTCAACACATTGCGTTCCGGGTTTTTTGGCATCATTATGAAAGTGATGTTTTTTCGTATCGTAAATCGCAGGCGTGTGACATTGCGCACAAAGTCTGTTCCCTTGATAACGTAATTCAAGAGTATGCGGCTCATGACAATTCGTACAACTCACTCCTTTACTGTACATTTTTGATTGCACAAAAGAACCGTACTCGAAAGCCTCATCAAGCAGTTGCCCGTCGGGATAATAATTATTCGTTTCAATAAGTTCCGGCACAAACCAATCCGCAACAGACCGCTCCGGCGGCTTCGCACCATGTTGCAACAACCGACGGCGCGAATGACAAAACGCACAACTCCCAACTACAATCTCACCGCCGCTCACACCATCCACACCACCCGCATCACCCAACACACTCAACGAAAACGCCTCTTTCGGAATTTTTGAATCCCAACTTGCAAGAAACTTATTTTTGCGGGCAACCTCCACATGTTTTGCCAAACCGCCATGACAAGATTGACAACCAACATTGATTTCAAAAAAAGTTGTGTTGTATGTTTTTGACTTCGCGTCGTAGTTTTTATCAAGATTAGTCGTATGACAATCAGCACACATCCGATTCCAATTTTGCACCGGCGCAGTCCAATGCAGCGGATCATTTTTCGGAATTTGTTCTTTGGGATAAAGATGAAACCACCGCCCCGCGACAGTATCCCATGCGACCGGTAAAACTTGCAATTTGCCTTTTTCCGTCTCGACAAGATATTGCTGCAACGGCTTAATTCCTAGCGTGAAACGAACCTCAAATAAACCAACATCCGTTTTCACCATAAACCGATTCGCATCACGAAACATACGAAATTCCGTCCCGATATTCGTTTTGATTTTTCCGGCAGCGGCAAGTTGACGCAGAATCGAGCTGATTTGATCATGGGCAATTGCAATATCACCCGGTCGATGAAATTTTAATCCTTTTTGAAATTTCAACTCCGATTCAAATTCATCCCGCAACTCAACAGACATATTTTGACACAGCCGACTCAATACTCCCTCCTTCGCATCCAATACCGCCGCCGCCAAATCCTCAATTTGCACAACAGAAAGATTTCGCGTTTTGCGTCCGGCAATATTGTAACGAAAATCAGGATACCGCCCGCCATCAACATACCTCATACGTACATCAGAAACAGCCGCAACATTATCAGTTTTCGCAACAACATCAGAACCATTACGCTCAATTACGCGAATCAACTCCCTAACTTCATCATCCGCCAAAAGCAAAATATCATCAAAACCAATATGCTTAAAATAGACATCATTAAAATCACCCAATACTGTTTTTTCAGACGCGTGATTCATTGATTTGGCGTGATCACTCTTCTTCCATTCAGAACAAATATCCGCGTGACACTCCGCACAAGATTTAGGATCAGCATATCTTTCGTCATTTTTGAATCTGATAAACCGAACACTTGTGTCATCTGCCAAAATTGCCGTTATAAAATTGCAGGCGAAAATGATTGTAGAAATAACAAAGAAACGATAAACAAAAATCGG
>JAISQS010000182.1 GCA_031274045.1 Planctomycetaceae bacterium
GGTGTTTTGTAATTCTTTGCTTGTCATTGAGTTATGACGCAAAATTGCCAAAAATTCTGGGTCAGGCATCATTTTTTTACTCCATAAAAATAGGTTTTTTCAACAACAATTGCCGAATGTTTTAAAAACATTCGACTAAACAATGGGTGATTTATTACACAAAATTGATCTGATAAGCCCATACATTGACGGTTAGTTTTCTTATTTCGGCAAATCGTCAATAATCGGCAAATACAGTGAATCGATCTCTTTGGCAAAAAAACGAACTAATGAATGAGCCGTAGTTGAAATCACGTCAAATAATTTACGATTTTCACCGTCCACATCAAAACGCCCCGTCAACGGTTCTATTAGTTCCTTTTTCACTTCAGTTGTCAACGCCCTCGACAACTTTTTATGCTTAATTTTTGACCTGATATATTGGATGCAAACTAATCGATCAACCTGAGGACGAAACGGCTCCATCAAATCATCCGCCAAACAAAACGGATTGTATTTGTTGTGATGATGCAAGCCGATCGCAGGATGAAATCCCGTCGCACAAACCGCACGAGCGACAATTGACCGCAACACCGCATAACCATAATTCAGACGAATATTCAACGGATCATTACCGTCTTGCTGCCGTCTAAACTCAACATCACCATCAAACAAATATTGCCAATAACGCCGAGCCGCATGCGCCTCAACATTTTCAGGATCGCCGCTCTTAACACGCTCTGCCATTGCAAGCAAACCATGATCCTCCTCACGCGACGCTAATAGTAATTTCGCTTGCGATTTGATTTTCGCCCTAATAATTTGCTGCCATGCGTTCTTTTTTTGCGGCAATGAAGCCTCGATCTGTATTTGAAGCCGCTGAGACGGCAGCGAATGACTGTCAAGCGGCAACATCATACAGACCGGTCGATATTTCCTGTCACAAAT
Organism: Planctomycetaceae bacterium; assembly: GCA_031274045.1. GTDB lineage: Bacteria > Planctomycetota > Planctomycetia > Pirellulales > Thermoguttaceae > WRKP01. The sequence goes on from JAISQS010000182.1 coordinate 928, forward strand.
TGTCAACATACATCCGTTTTCCGCGAGATTTTGCATCACTGATTGGGCAAGCGACACTTGATTATGCGAAATGATAATAACCGCAATCTCACTGTACGGAATTGAAACCGGCGGTTTGCCTTCTTGTTCAATTAGAAGTTGTTCATTTGTTGTTGTCAACTTACTCGGCGTTTCAGAAAAATCCAAAACATGCTGATTACTGCCATTATTCGGACAAGAAATGTTTTGTCTTGAAACCGAATTGGAAGTAGATGACGAATCATTTGACTCATTTTTGCCAACGAGATCATTTTTGTTAAAAAACGATGAAATTTGGTCTAGGAGATTCATTTTCAATTTTCTCATGATTGTTGTAGATTTCCATTTTATCGAACGTTTTTGGCGGCAAACTAATAATTCGGATATTGCCAAATCTCGGCAATACTTTTCGTATCTTCCGCTTGATTGACTCCGAATAGGCATCGCTTTCCGCAAATTTGAGATAAACGGAAAATTGAATTTTGGTAAATCCGAGCGAAAGAAGCCGCTTTCTAAACCGCCGATAAATTCGACGATCTCGCTTTTCTTTTGTCGGAAGATCAAACATAACGAGTAGGTACATTATGAATTTTGATTTATTAGATAACTCAAAAAAACCGGTTCTGAACACGAAAATATGTAATATATCAGCGAAATATTCGGCTTTAACTCAACCTTATTTTTACCTGATTTTTCCTAAACAAAACAACCTTAGTAGCCATTGTAGTAAAGTTAGTTTTTAGTTTTTAGTGGATTGATACTGAAAACTAAAAACTGACTACTAAAAACTACTCGCGCTACTAAGGTTGTTTTTGTAAGAAAATCAGGTCGTAAATAAGGTTTGTTTTTTCTACGGCGTTGAAGTATTCACTGATATATTACCGTTTATTAAACTTTTGGAATCCCGCTGAAAGGATTCTCCCCGTAGTAACTGACCTCCAAATACAAAAGCACAAACGCAATAATAATCGCAGCCAACGACAAACCAAGAACCAACGTAAAAAAATCAGGAGGATACACCGGCGCAGGCGTTTTTACTATTTGATCTGCTGTGGAACCGGTTGATCCGTCGGGCGATGACGTACCTGTTGTTTGAGAACCGCCGCGAGAAAAATCGTCGAATATATTATTTTTTGATAAATTCTCATCCGGCAAACCACCGACAGGCAACCCGCCAGCCGACAAATCATCCGGTTGAAAACCGCCAAACGGTAAATCATTCGACGGCAAACCGTCAGCCGAAACTTCACCAGATGGCAAACCATCCGACGGCAAACCATCAAACGTCGGTAAATCATCAGACAGCGGATCAATATCAAATGTCGGTATCTCATCAGACGGCAAATCATCCAACCCCAAACTATCAATATCAAACGAATCATCTATCCCATCTTTGCTTTTTTCTAAATCTATTGACATGATTTTATTAAGTTGCTTGTAATTTAAGTTTTCGTTGACGTTTTGCGGTTTACTTTACGGTTAATTCATCCGTATTTACGACTTCAACAATATCGTCTTTTTGGACAGTTCCTCTTCGAAATTCAGGCATGACAACCGCCACCGCCCTGTCCGCCTCAACACTGTCAATTTTCAATTTGCCAATCAACATCGCTCTGCCGTTGTTTCCCTTGCGAACAATATCTAACTTATGCCCGACAAGCAACCCCGAATCCGACCCGATAGAAATCTCAACCCAACCCCGATCCCTTACCTGCGTAATCCGCCCATGAACCCCATGCGGCGGAGAACCCGAATACAACTCCGGCATCGGCAACAAACCATGTTTCCGCAATACATCAACAGCATTCTTGTAATCCTTCGCCAACTGAATACCGACCGACTTGATCGCCGCCAAATCCATCGCCAAACTATGCGCCTCGTCCGTTTTTGCAACAAGCGTCGAATAAAGCTCCGCCCAACGCGCCTGCGCCTCACGAAAATCCGAACGATAAACCTCCAACTCCGCCCGCAATTGCTCCATATTTTTACCAGACAACACAACCGCAGAAACATTCTCCTGACGCTCCGCACTCAACCTATTATTCTCCGCCAAAAGCGTCTTGTTCTCATTTTCGGTCACTTCAACTTTGCTCTGAAGCGTCGAAATCGCGTTCGCCTTGCGGATAACCTCCTCGTAAAGCTTCTTCTCCAAGTCATCACGCAAAACAATAATTTGATCAATTTGCGACTTCAATTGCTCATTTTCCTTCTGAAGAACTTCCGCCTTGTCCTTCCAATTTTTATGCGTCGAATAAATTGTTACGGCAAAACCCATAATCAATATACTCATCGCAAAAATCAAAATCACAAACATCCTGCCAATCAAATTCATAAATCACCTCAAAAACACAATTAAAATTCTGTCACCAAAAAACACAACCAAAAACAATCACACCACCGGTAAACTTTGCACACCCCCTACAATTGTTACCGACACGCACGAAAAATCAACACAACTTTCTACCCCTATCGGCAAAATAAAATTTTTTCCACACCTATTTTCCAATTTTAAACGCCACACGCAATAAACATCGGAAACCAAAACGTTCGGATTGTAGGGGCGAGGCTTGCCCTCGTCCCAATAGGTGCGGAAATCGCGTTGATATGCCAAATTTTTTTGCCGTAAAAATTACAACACGTTTCACGCTCCTTCGGGACGAGGGCAAGCCTCGCCCCTACAAAATTTGCCGTGTGCGGTGATTTGGGCGAACGTTTAAAATTTTCTGTTTAGTAGTGCGTTTATGATAATTTTTATTTTGTCTAGTTTTGTTACGATTGGGCGTTTTTTGAGTACGCAATAATTTATGTTTTCAATTGCGTTGAGTATTGCCAGCCCGCCGCGTATAAACAACGAAATATCAAAACGGATCATTTTTGGCACCGCATCCAACAACGGAACTCCTGCTATTAGCCTCTTGCGAGCATCATCGACAAGTTCACGCATCATTGACTTGAACTCCGCAGTTTCGCCGAACGGTAATTTGCGTGCGCCCGCGTTGACCAAATCTGCATCAATATTTGCATTGACATCAACATCGATATCAATCCCATACCTCAACGCAACCTCACGCGGAATATAACAACGCCCCATCAACCAATCCCGCGCAATATCTTGCCAAAAATTCGCCAGTTGCAATCCGGTACAAATTGAATCAGACAAACTCAACACTCGCGGCTCTATCTCAATTTCTCCAACCCGATCCGCTCCCGCCACGCCTCCGCTTCCGCCGCTTCCTCCGCAGCCGCCAGCCACCGCATAAACAAGATGCAACACAATCCGACCAACAGGATTCGCCGAATTACAACAATACCCAACCAACTCCTCCATCGTATCATAACGCCGTTTTGTCTGATCTTGTCTGAACGCAATAAGCAAATTCGTAAAAGGTTCTTTGGGCAATTTATATTGACGAACCACATCCGACAACGCCACACAAATCGGATACCCCAAATCAGGCAACAAAACAGATTTTGACCCAGCCGAAATTTCAGACGCGATGGATTGCGCATATTGTTGTTCGCTCGTCAAATCGCCGTCGGCATAACGGAAACATTCATCAACTCTACGTTCCCATTGGTCAAGAAGCTCGATTGCCCGCACGCGAGCAGATTCAGAACCGTCATTCGCATCGCCCAAATCATCCGAATAACGACAATACGCATAAACCACCTCCATCGGAACACGCAATCGCTTCGGCAACAAAAAACTCACCACACTAAAATTCTCATAATGAGACCTCGCCAAACGCCCACAACACGCAAACGCCTCCGACAACAATAACCCACCACCAATTTCCGAAAAAATTTCTTTGACCATCACAAAAATTTTCTAATTTGTCCGTACTGTTTTTTAATAATTCACAGGAAGATAATGCTACGTGTCTAAAAGAAAGTTCCATATTTTTTAATCCGTTCTATGCTTTCGCGTTATTACATTCCGTTAGGAATGTATCGCTCGGTAGAAAATGAAGCCCCCGCCGAATCATTGCATTCCGTAGGAATGCAACCCCATGACTTGCCCAATGGCGGCATTCCTACGGAATGCTAGTTTGCGTGAGAACTCATTTTCTACCGAGCGATGCAAGCCTACGGCTTGCAAAACATGATATTACAAATGTGAATTATGAACTTTGAATTATGAATGGCTACTAAGGTTGTTTTGTTTAGGAAAAATCAGGTAAAAATAAGGCTGAGTTAAAGACGGATATTTCGCTGATATATTACCCAAAATTTAAAAATCCTTCCCTTCCATTACGTTCCATTACCCTCCTGTGAATTATTCTCCCGTTTGTTGATTATTTTTTTCCGGCGGGATTTCTTCTTCTTGTTGTAGTTCGTTTATTGGATTGTTTAGGTTTAGTTTTTCTTTCCATTTGTTTATTTGGAATTTTACTTGTTCGGGTGCGGTGCTTCCGTAGCTTTGCATTTCGTTTACTGCGTTGTATGGGTTTATTACTTTGTAGGCATCGAGGTTGAAGTCGGAGTACAGGCATTTGAAATCGGACATTGAGAATTTTCTTAGTGGTTTTTTCCTTCTTATTGCGTCTCTCACGATTCGTCCGACAATACCGTGTGCGGTTCTTTGCGGGATTCCTTGTTTTATGAAATGTTCCATCAAGGTTGTCGCGTCAAGATAGCCTATATCTAATTGTCTTCGCAAAGAATGTTTTTTGACAGTCATTCCGGCAACAAGCGGGGCAGCTACCGACAGGATGGATTCGATTGTGTCAAAAGAATCGAATATCGGTTGTTTGTCTTCTTGCAAATCACGATTATACGCGAGCGGCAGTCCCTTTGTCAGGACAATCAGCGTCTGCAAATTTCCCACAACCCGCGCCGATTTGCCGCGAATTAGTTCAAGTACATCGGGATTGATTTTTTGGGGCATGATTGACGAACCAGTACAAAATGTCTGCGGCAACCTTATAAAATTGAACTCAGCCGTTGACCACAAAATCCAATCCTCCGCAAACGCACTCATGTGAATCGCAATCTCCACCAGACAAAACGCCGCCTCCAAAACAAAATCACGATCACTCGAAACATCCAAACTATTCGCCGCCACAGAATCAAATTTGAGATACTCCGCCGTCTTTTGCCGGTCTATCGGAATACTTGTCCCCGCAAGCGCAGCCGCACCAAGACCAAGAATATTGACCCGCCGCAAACAATCGCGCAACCGCCCCCGATCACGCTCAAGCTTCTCACAATAAGCCAACCAAACATGAGGCAACAACACAGGTTGCGCCCGACGAGTATGAGTATAAGCCGGAACAACAAAATCAAAATCCGAATCACAACGCCCAACAAAAGCAGATTGCAAACCAATCAACAACAAATCAACACGCTCCAAACTATCACGCATCCACATCCGCAAATCCGTCACAACCTGATCATTGCGGCTCCGACCCGTGTGCAACTTACGACCAACATCACCAATACGATCTATAAGCGCACGCTCAATATGCATGTGAATATCTTCAAACTCAACACAGAAATTAAATTGACCCAACTCAATTTCGCCCCTAATTGCAACCAAGCCGGACTCAATTTGACCAAACTCCTCCGCCGTCAAAAAACCAACATCACAAAGCATCCGAGCATGCGCAATCGAACCACGAATATCAACCTCATAAAGACGACGATCAAAACTTATACTCTCCGTAAACTTCTCAACCCGACTATCCGTCGCCCGCGTAAAAACACCACCCCAAGCCTTAGATGTTGCCGCCTTATCCTCCTCCTGCTGCCCGCCAAAATCAAAAACATCATCCTCGTCATCATCGTCAAAAGACTCAACTTCCTCCTCTTCTCGTTCTGCGTTGTAGTCGTAATCTTTGTCATCATAATCGTCATACCTCCAACGCCGAAAATATAAACGATCATATTCCGCAGCCGACATTCCCGGTTCCCGCACTGGATAGTCTCTTTCATACGGGTCTCTTTCACGATATTTTTTTTCAAGATATTTTTTTTCAAGATCGTCTTGTTCGAGATCGTTTTGGTCGAGATTATCTTGTTCAGGATCGTTCTGTTCAGGATCGTCTTGCAATTCTTTTTCTTTTTGGTCGGACATTTTTTTTAGTTATGGGTTTGTAAATAATTTTTGATTTTCAAGCAACGTAAGTTCGCGTTTGTGATCGTAATGTAGGGGCGAGGCTTGCCCTCGTCCCCAAAGGGGCGGGAAACGTTATAAAGGTAACGTAAGGTGGGCAACCGATGCCGGGCGGTTGCGTTTTTGTTATACCGCACAAGTCGCGTTAGCGACGGGGGACTGGAACGCGGGCGTCCCGCCCGCCTCTGTGCATTAGGAAACCGAACAAGTTTGGAAGGAACACCAAGACGTGTTGTAGAACATTTGCCAAACCGTTTTGGCGTTCCGTTCAAACTTGTTCGGTTCTATTACGCACAGAGGCGGGCGGGACGCCTCGTTGTACCACACATCTTTTTTAAAAAATACGAACCAAACGGAAAATACGAAATAAACTAAATGTATTTTGAAAAATTATTTTTAACGCGAAATACATGAAAATATGAAACACGCTAAACATTGGTAAACTTTTTACACTTGAAAATTCCCTTTCACAATCGTAGCAAATATGATTTTGTTACCTATTTGAGCTACGGATATTGAGTCACAAACGACTCGCAACTGTTACAAATTTCCCCACCCTTAGTAACAACGAAGCTACCCCAATCCGCGCCCTTATCCCCTTATTCACTATGTTTTAATAAGGGGATAAGGGCGCGGATTGGGGGGAACATTGTGTTACTAAGGGAGAGGGAATCGGTAACCAGTTGCGGATTCGTTGAGACTCAATATTGGTTATACAAATTGTCACGATGACATTAAAAAAAAGGAATTATCAAGCGCAAAAAGTATAAACGCCTTTAAAAAATCACTTTCGCGAATTTTGTTTTTTAGCGTGTTTCGTATTGAAAAAATTATTTCGTTATGTTTCGTTTATTTTGATTGTTTTGTACTTCTCAAAAAAATTTCAAATTGGTCACCAATAAAAAGTCATGTGTTATTGAGGTCATCTACCCCTTGACGAAATTGACATTGACGATATATTTTCCGCTCTTTCGCGTTGGGGGTGAGCGGTTATTTGTGCGGGTTGGGAGTGGTTGCGGTTTGTTGGGCAAATTAACAACCGACAACAAAACGCGCTCGGAGAATCGGTCGCAGCGTTGAAAGAAGACAACGGGGCGTAGCTCAGCTTGGCTAGAGCGCTGCGTTCGGGACGCAGAGGTCGCTGGTTCAAATCCAGTCGCCCCGACTGAATTGATACGACAATTTCTACATAAATCTACAATTTCTATACAAATCTACATAAAGCGTTGGCGGTATATTTTTTTGTAATATATCAGCATATCAGCGAAATATCCCCGCTCTAATCAACCTCATTTATGCCTTATGGTAACAAATCAACATAAAACGATAAAAGAGCCTTTCCAAAAATTGTTTTCAACGCGAAGTAAACGAAAATACGAAGTATACGCGAAATTTTAATAAACACTTTCAAAAAAAATCACTTTCGCGAATTTCGTTTTTTGGCGTGTTTCGCGTTGAAAAAATTATTTCGTTATTGTTGTGTATATTTTGATTGTTTCGTATTTTCAAAAAAGCATCTTAAAAAGTGTGTTGTATACTTTTTACACGTGAAAATTTCCATTCGCAATCGTAATCAATATGATTTTTTACCGATTTGTGCTACGGATGTTGAGTTGCAACCGACTCGTAACTGGTAACCAATTTTCCCTCCCTTAATAACAATGAAGCTACCCAAATTCTCGCCCTTATCCCCTTATTTGCAACGTTTTAATAAGGGGATAAGGGGGGACTTCATAGTTATTAAGGGAAAGGGAGTCGGTAACCTGTCGCGGTTTAGTTGAGACTCAAAATTGGCAGTACAAATTTTCAAGATGACTTCAT